>NZ_JASJPC010000024.1:48147-101323 GCF_031426875.1 Sulfuritalea sp. | reverse complement strand
TGTCAGTCATGGCTTACAGCGATTCCACCTTCAATTTAACCGGACAGCAGTGATTCAAAATGATACCCGACAAGGGAAGATATATGAGCGAAAACCCATCGCTTTGGGTGAAGCGTTTCACACCTGTGATCAAGATGGGCGGCACGGTGCTCGACCTGGCCTGTGGCCGCGGCCGGCATTCCCTGCTGCTGGCGGAATCCGGCTTTCGGGTCGAGGCGCTTGATCGCGATGCCGCAGCGCTGGCGGCGATTGCGGACCGGGCACCGGGCATCGTGACGCGCCTGGCCGATCTCGAAGGCGATGCCTGGCCGTATCGGGGGCGGGCGTTCGACGGCATCGTGGTCACCAACTACCTCCATCGGCCGCTGCTGCCCGAGATTTTCGATGCGCTGGCCGAGGATGGCGTGCTGATATACGAGACTTTCATGCTGGGCAATGAGCGCTTCGGCAAGCCGTCCAATCCGGCGTTTTTGTTGCGCCCCGGCGAATTGCTGGACCTGGTGCGGGACCGGCTGAGGGTGGTGGCCTTCGAGCAGGGGGAAGTCCAGGCGCCGCGACAGGCCGTGATGCAGCGCCTGTGCGCCACCAAGCGCAGCGAGTTCCTGCTGCCCGCTTGAGTCCCGCTTGAGTCCCGTTTGAGTCCCGTTTGAGCCGGGTTTGAGCCCCGATCAGGCCACTGCAGCAAGAATTTCCGCGGCCAGCCGGTCGAGCGTTGCAGGATCAAGCCGTTCTGCGCTAAACCGGGCTGCGGCGCCAAACGATTCATAGTTGTGCGCCTGCGAGCGCTGGTACAGCGGATCGTAGTGCAGCGTCAGCAGCTCCGCCACCAGGGCCGGGAAATTCCGCGCCGCGATCAGTGCGCTCCATCGCTCCAGGGTCTCGTTGCTCTGCAGGCCCTTGAGGTGACCCAGGCGTTCGAGCAGCCAGGCCGGATCGGTCACGGCATAGTCGTAGTCCTGCAGAAGGAACTCGACGCGGGCGGGGAGCGGCGCCTCAATGCACAGGCCGGGGGCGCGGCGGATGGCATCCAGCAGCGCATCGGGCACCTGCAGGCGGCCGATCTTGCGGCTTTCGGCCTCGACGAACACCGGCCGCGCCAGGTCCAGCGCCGACAGGGCGGCCAGCAATTGCGTCTCGAAGCCCTTTTGCGCGGGCTGCGGCTGGCCGGGCAGGTTGCCCAGCACCGAACCCTTGTGCGCGGCCAGCTCTTCGAGGTGCAGGATTTGCGCGCCGCGCGCCGCCAGGGCTTCGAGCAGGCGGCTCTTGCCGCTGCCGGTGGCGCCGGTGACGACGCGGAACTGCACTTGCGGCGGCAGCAGCGCCAGTTGCTCGATAACGTGGTGGCGCCAGCTCTTGTAGCCGCCCTGGATGCGATGTGCGTCCCAGCCGATTTCGCGCAGGATGTGGGTGAAGGCGCCGCTGCGCTGGCCGCCGCGCCAGCAATAGACCAGCGGCCGCCAGCTTTTGGGCTTGTCGAGCAGGTGCTGCTCGATGTGGCCCGCGATATTCCTCGACACCAGCGCGGCGCCGAGCTTTTTCGCTTCGAATACCGAAACCTGCTTGTACAGCGTGCCGACCCGCGCCCGCTCCTCGTCGTTCAGCACCGGCATGCTGATCGCGCCGGGCAGGTGGTCTTCGGCAAATTCGCCGGGCGCGCGGGCATCGATGATCGTGTCGAATTCGGCGAGCTGGGCTACCGTCGCCACGCCCTTGGGCAGTTTTTCGGCCATGGAATCCTAGGTGAGCAGCGGTTTCAGCGCCGTCCAGACGTGATCGAGGATCTTCGCCTGCGCCGCGGCAGTCGGGTGCAGACCGTCGGCCTGGTAGGCCTCGCGGTCCAGCGCGATCGGTTCGAGCAGGAAGGGCAGCAGGGCAACTTTCTCGCGCCGGGCCAGATCGCGGAAGGCGGCATCGAATTCTGCGGTGTACTGCGGCCCGTAGTTGGGCGGCAGATGCATGCCGACCAGCAGTACCCGGGCGCCGTGCTGTTTCGCCAGCTTCAGCATCGCGGCGAGATTGTCCTTCATCGCCGCGACCGGCAGGCCGCGCAGGCCATCGTTGGCGCCGAGTGCGAGAATGACGATGCGCGGCTTGAACTGGGTCAGCACCGCGGCCAGGCGCGCGCGTCCGCCGGCCGTGGTTTCGCCGCTGATGCTGGCGTTGGTCACGGTGAGGCCGGAACCGTTTGCGCTCAGCCGCTGTCCGAGCAGGGCCGGCCAGCTTTGGGCGACGGCTATGCCGAAACCGGCGGAAAGGCTGTCGCCATAGACCAGAATGCGCTTTTCCGCCGCGGCGACAGGTAAGCTGCAGAAAAACAGGACCAACAGGCAGGAGGCAAGTTTCTTGAACATGGTTGAAAATGGTCTGATGACAGACACGGTGATCGATGTGGCGGCATTGGGCAAGATCGTACCCAGCGGCGAAGGCACGCTCACGATTCTGCACGAGATTTCATTTGCCGTGACGGCCGGCGAGGCGGTGGCCATTGTCGGCGCTTCGGGCTCGGGCAAGTCGACGCTGCTGGGACTCATGGCGGGACTCGATCTGCCTTCCTCGGGTGCGGTGCATCTGGGCGGACAGGATCTTGCCCTGCTCGACGAGGATGCCCGCGCGGAACTGCGCGGCCGGCTGCTCGGCTTCGTTTTTCAGTCCTTCCAGTTGTTACCGGCCCTGACCGCGCTGGAAAACACCATGTTGCCGCTGGAACTGGCCGGCCGCAGCGACGCCCGCGCCACGGCCGGGGCGATGCTGGCGCGGGTCGGCCTGGCCGAGCGACTGGCGCATTATCCGAAGCACCTTTCCGGCGGCGAGCAGCAACGTGTGGCGCTGGCGCGCGCCTTCGCCATGCGACCCAGACTCCTGCTGGCCGACGAGCCGACCGGCAATCTCGACGCCGCTACCGGGGCGCAGGTCATCGAGCTGATGTTCGACATGAATGCCGAGGCCGGCACCACGCTGATCCTGGTGACCCACGACGAGGCGCTGGCGCATCGCTGCGGGCGCACGCTACGGCTCGACGCCGGACGTATCGTCGGCTGAAAACGAAGTTTCAGTGGAGGCTAACGCCAGCCCTATCAGCGTTAGCCGCAACTAAAGTCGGCGCTGATGAAGCCCCTGCGCTACAAGGCGGTCGAGCAAAGGACGCTTTCCGCGCCGTAGCGGATGGTGACACGGCGCCGACCTGGCCGCGAACAGCATTGCCAGTCCGTAGTATTCTGGCTAGACTAGTTAGGCCAGTATTAAATGGAGTGAACTCATGCAAACCGTCAGCCTGTTCGACGCCAAAACCCATCTTTCGCGCCTGATCGACCAGATTGCCACCGGTGCGGAAACCGAGATCGTGATTTCCCGCAACGGCAAGCCCGTGGCGCGCGTGGTACCGATCCAGCCGGATGTCTCGCGTCGCATTGGCCTGGCCAAGGGGGAATTCAAGGTGCCGGACGACATCGACGCGCACAACGCCGAGGTCGCGGCCCTGTTCCTCGGCGGGCGCTGATCATGCGCGTGCTGCTGGACACCCAGATCATGCTCTGGGCGCTGACCGGATCAAGCCGGCTGCGTGCGGTGGCGCGCGATCTGATCACCGATCCGGCAAACGATATTTACGTCAGCACCGCGTCGATCTGGGAAATCGCCATCAAGCATGCACTCGGCCGCGGCGATATGCCGGTCAGCGGCGGACGCGCTGCCGAACTTTGCGCGGCGGCGGGCTACCGCGAATTGCCGGTGACCTGGCAGCATGCCGTTGTGGTGGAAACCCTGCCGCCGCTGCATGCCGATCCCTTCGACCGCATTCTCGTCGCCCAGGCCATGGCAGAACCCCTGCGTCTGCTGTCGCGCGACGCCGCCGTGGCGGGCTACGGCGTCATGGTGATGGCGGTTTGATACGGTTTTCGCGCCGCTTCCGGTTGTTGTGCAATCGATAGACGCCATGGGCGGCTTCGGTATCCGGTGTTGGGACGCGGCGTTTCAGCCGGCCCAGATTCAGGAGATTCTTGCCTGGTATTGAGGCGGATGCCGGAGAGTCGGCGTTGGTGACACGGCGAATTACGGTCGGTAACCGTGCTGCGCCTCAGTTCCCTGGCGAGGCGGCAAGTATCTGCCGCGCCGCGGCGACGCCGCTGCGCACCGCGCCCTCCAGGGTCGCCGGATAGTCGCCGGCGACATAATCGCCGGCCAGCCAGAGGCCCGGCATTTCGGTTCGGGCGGAAGGGCGTTGCAGATTCGGCACGCAGGCGAAGGTGGCGCGTTTTTCGGTGATGGTCTGCACATTCAGCGGCTCCGGCAAATCGGGCACCAGGCGGGCGATTTCGCGGTGTATGCGGCGTTCGAGTTCTTGCACGGGCAGATCCAGATGCCGGCCGCGCGCGCTGATCACGGCGGCGATCAGTCCGCATTGTCCGCATAGCGCGCCGCGGTCGAACAGCCATTGCGCGAGCCCGGCGTCCACACCCAGCATGGGCTGTCGCAGGCGCACCCATTCCGGGTAGCTGAAGTAGCTGGTGACGATGGGTTCCCAGTCGAAATGGGCGACGCGGGCCGCCAGTTCCGGCATCAGGCCGCCGAGATGATAGGGCGCCACCGCCAGCACCACTTGCGCAAAGGGGCCGGCATCGTCGATCCGCCAGGCTTCGCCTTCGCGCCTGATCGAGCCGACGCGCCGGCCGCTATGTACCGCGCCGCCGCGCTCGGCGACGAACTGCGCGGCGGGTTCCGGAAACAGCGCGGTGAGGTCGACTTGCGGCAGCAGCAGGTCGCTCGCGGCGCGCCTGCCGCCGAGGCTGTCGCGCAGCACGTTGGCCAGCACCTGGGCCGAGGCGCGCTCGGCCGGGGTGTTCAAGGCGGCTACGCACAGCGGTTCCCACAAGAGTTGGCGCTGGCGCGACGGCGTTTCGTTGGCGTCCAGCCACGCGCTGACCGTGGTGTCCGGCTCAATGCGGTAGCCCTTGGCCTTGAGGTCTTGCATGAGGCGGATCGCGCGCCACTTCTCGCGCCAGCCGAGCCCGCGCGCGAGCAGCAGGGCAAACGCGGTGTGCAGCGGCGCCGGCAAGCGCGGCGCGCTCATCAGGAATTCGCCGGGGAATTCGAAGCGCAGCGGGGTGCGCCTGAGCAACTGGTCGGGGTCGGCGCCGACCGCGCGCATCAGGCGCAGGGTTTCGGCATAGGCGCCGATCAGGATGTGCTGCCCGTTGTCGACGCTGAAGCCTTCGATCTTTGCCGCGCGGGCGCGGCCGCCGAGCACCCGCGAGGCCTCGAAGACCTCGACCTGGCGGCCGGCGGCGGCCAGTTCCACCGCGGCGGCCATGCCGGCGTAGCCGGCGCCGATGACGGCGATTTTCAACCCGATACCCTCGGATCAAATGCCTTTTGCAGCTTCACGCCAGCCACCAGGTTTTTCCCGCCAGCCAGAGCTTGCGCAGCGGCGGCAGCGAGATGCGCTGGTCCAGCACGCGGAAGCTGTCGCGCACGATTTCGTCCAGTGTCGCGCGGTAGATCGCGGCCATGATCAGCCCGGCGCGCTGCGCCTTGCGGTCGGCGACGGGAAGCTGGGCGAAGGCCTGGCTGTAGAGCGCCTGGGCGCGCTCGACCTGGAAGGCCATGAGGCGGCGGAACTTGTCCGAGTAATTGGCCTGGAGCAAATCGTCGTTGCTGACTTCGAAACGCGCCATTTCGTCCTGCGGCAGGTAGATGCGGCCGCGCCGCGCATCCTCGCCGACATCGCGAATGATGTTGGTGAGCTGAAAGGCCAGCCCCAGGTCGTGGGCGTACTTGAGCGTCTGGCGGTCGCTGTAGCCGAAGATTTCCGCGGCGAGCAGGCCGACCACGCTGGCGACGCGGTAGCAGTAAAGGTGCAGCGCCTTGAAATCGGCATAGCGGACCTGGTCGAGGTCCATTTCCATGCCGTCGATGATTTCCAGCAATTGTTCCTGCGGCAGGTAGAAGTGCTTGAGCGTTACGGCCAGCGCCTGGGTTACCGGGTGGCTGGCTCGGCCTTCGTAAAGCGCCTGCACCTCGCTGCGCCACCAGGCCAGCTTGGTGCGCGCTACGGCGGAGTCGGGGCATTCATCGACCGCGTCGTCGACTTCGCGGCAGAAGGCGTACAGCGCCGTGATCGCCTGACGCCGCAGCGGTTCGAGGAACAGGAAGCTGTAGTAGAAGCTGGAGCCGCTGGCGGCGGCGCGTTCCTGGCAATATTGATCTGGAGTCACGGCGAATTTACCGATGGGTGTCCAAGGGGCGGACCAGCGAACGCCACAGGATAAGCGGCCAGTCGAAGGTTTCGAGTTTTGGCCGGCGGCTGAACACATCGTAATCGACGGCCTCGATTTTATCCAGGATACGCAGGCCGCCGGCCACGATGGCGCGGATTTCGAGGCCGATGCGCCCCGGCAGATCCCAGCCCAGCGGCGCGCCGGACAGCATCAGGGCGCGGGCGCGCTCGACCTGGAAGCGCAGCAGCTTTTGAAAGTTGGCGCTGACGGGTTTGCCAACGGGTTTGCGAACCGAGCGGCGCAGAACATCGCTGTTATCCACGCCGAAGCGGGCCATCTCGTCCTGCGGCAGATAGATGCGGCCGTTGTTTCCCTTGGCGGCGTCGATGTCCACGTCCTGCCAGTGGTTGATCAACTGCAGTGCGGAACAGATTGCGTCCGAGCGGGACAGGTTTTCCTCGCTGGCGTGGCCGAACAAATGCAGCAGCAGGCGCCCGACCGGATCGGCCGAACGACGGCAGTAATCCATGAGTTCGGCGAAGTTGCGGTAGCGGTCCTTGCTCACGTCCTGCACGAAGGCATCGAGCAGGTCGCGAAACAGTTGCAGCGGCAGGCCGTGGCGCTCGATCACCGGCCGCAGGCGCAGGAACACCGGATGCTGGGTCGGCTGGCCCCGTTCGATGGCGTCGAGTTCGGCCTGGTAGCCGGCCAGCAGGGCGCTGCGCTGCTGTGGCGACAGATCGCCTTCATCGGCAAAATCGTCGGCGCTGCGGGCGAAACCGTAGATGGCCGCCACTGGTTCGCGCAGCGGCGCCGGCAGCAGAATCGAGGCAACGGGAAAGTTTTCGTAGTGATCGACGGCCATGGTGCGGCAGGAGTATATCCACTGGGCACGAAAGCCTGAGCGAGGAACACGGGAATTCGCTCGGAAAACCGGCGGGGTGCCCGGATTCATCCTTCCGCAGCGGCGGCAGCGAGTACTGTTGAAGCCGGAAAGAAATGTTGAAAGCAGGTAAAATTCACAATCCACGTCGTGTCGATCGGGTCTGCATGCAGGGCCGGCTGCGACATGCGCCCAGGTGGCGGAATTGGTAGACGCACCAGATTTAGGTTCTGGCGCCGCGAGGCGTGGGGGTTCGAGTCCCTTCCTGGGCACCAGCGTTTTGGCGCAGACCCGGAGTTCGACCCGGGGTTTGGTCGCTTTTGGTGGTGGCGTGTTTTTTTCAATGAATTCTTAAATGACGGATACAGAGATGACGGACAAGGCAACGACGGACGTGGCAATCGACACCAGCAGCGCGCTGGAACGGCGCATCGACATGACGGTGGCGCTGGCGGAGATCGAGAAGGATGTCGCGCAACGTCTGAAGCAGATGTCGCGCACCGTGAAAATGGCGGGCTTCCGTCCGGGCAAGGTGCCGATGAAAATGGTGGCGCAGCAATACGGCTCCCAGGCACGCTCGGAGGCGATCGGCGCAGCGGTGGAAAAAGCCTATGGCGAAAAGCTGCGCGAGCAGAACCTGCGCGTCGCCGGCTATCCGCGCATCGAGCCGAAGGCCGATGCCAGCCCCGGACTGCTGGGCTTCACCGCCGTGTTCGAGGTCTACCCGGAGATTGCCCTGGGCGATGTTTCCGGCCAGGCGATCGAAAAGCCGCAACTGACCGTCACCGACGCCGAAGTCGACAAGACGCTCGACGTCCTGCGCAAGCAACGCGTCACCTATGTCGAGACCGACCGCGCGTCGGCCAAGGATGACCGCCTGGTGATCGATTTCGTCGGGCGCAAGGATGGCGAGGAGTTTCCCGGCGGCAAAGCCAGCGATTATTCCGTGATGGTCGGCGGCGGCATGATGCTGCCGGATTTCGAGGCACAGATGGAAGGCGTCACGGCAGGCGAGACCAAGACCTTCGACGTTAGCTTCCCGGCCGACTACCAGGCTGCGGAACTTGCCGGTTCGACCGTGCAATTCGAGATGACCGTGAAAAAGGTCGAGGCCGCCCGCCTGCCGGAAATCGATGCCGAATTTGCCAAGCAGCTCGGCGTTGCCGATGGCGACACTGCCAAGATGCGGGTCGAAGTGCGTGCCAACCTGGAACGCGAAGTCAAGAAGCGCCTGCTGGCAAAGGTCAAGGAGCAGGTCATGGAGGCGCTGCTCAAGGTGAATCCGATCGAGGTGCCGAAGGCGCTGGTGCAGATGGAATCGGAACAGATGGCCGAAACGGCGCGTCGCGACATGGAATCGCGCGGCATGGGAATGAAGAACATTCCGGTCGAGGCCTCCTGGTTTACCGAGCAGGCCACGCGCCGGGTGAAACTTGGCCTGCTTCTTGCTGAACTGGTCAAGGCCAAGGACCTCCACGTCAAACCCGAGCAAGTGCGCGCCATCGTCGATGAATTCGCCGAAACCTTCGAAGACCCCAAGGAAGTGGTCCGCTGGTACTATTCTCAGCCACAGCGGCTGGCTGAAGCCGAGGCGCTGGCGCTGGAGAACAACGTCGTGGATTGGGTGCTCGCCAATGCCAAAGTCAGCGAAGCCCCCATCGCCTTCGATGCGCTGATGGGAAATGCAGCATGATCCTGCCGGAGATATCCATGTACGGTTCGCGACAAAATGGTGGTGCTTACGACGCACCGGGTTCCGACACGCAAGCCCTGGGTCTGGTGCCCATGGTCATCGAAACCAGCGGGCGCGGCGAACGGGCCTATGACATCTATTCGCGCCTGTTGCGCGAGCGGGTGATTTTCCTGGTCGGCCCGGTCAATGACAACACGGCGAACCTGATCGTGGCGCAGTTGCTGTTCCTCGAATCGGAAAATCCGGACAAGGACATCTTCTTCTACATCAACTCGCCGGGTGGTTCGGTCACGGCGGGCATGGCCATCTACGACACGATGCAGTTCGTCAAGCCGGCCGTGTCGACGCTGTGCATCGGTCAGGCCGCCAGCATGGGTTCATTTCTTCTCGCCGCCGGCGAAAAGGGCAAGCGTTACTGCCTGCCGAATTCGCGCGTGATGATCCATCAGCCGATGGGCGGATTCCAGGGCCAGGCGTCGGACATCGAGATCCATGCCAAGGAAATCCTGTTCCTCAAGCAGAAACTCAATGGCATGCTGGCGCATCACACCGGGCAGTCGATCGAGCGCGTCGAACGCGATACCGATCGCGACAACTTCCTTTCAGCCGAAGCGGCGGTAGAGTACGGTCTGGTCGACAAGGTGCTGACCAGCCGCAACGAAGCCGTAGCGGCTTGATCCTGCGCAGGGACGGAGACCAAGATGGCGGACAAAAAATCGGGCAGCGGCGAAAAGCTGCTGTATTGCTCCTTCTGCGGCAAGAGCCAGCATGAAGTCAAGAAGCTGATCGCCGGCCCCTCGGTTTTTATCTGCGACGAGTGCATCGAGCTGTGCAACGACATCATCCGCGACGAGATCGCCGCCGAGCCGGCGGGATCGGCCAAGCGCGAGTTGCCGGCGCCGAAGGAAATCCGCGAGATGCTCGATCAGTACGTGATCGGGCAGGACTCGGCGAAGAAGATTCTCGCCGTCGCGGTCTATAACCACTACAAGCGCATCCGGCACCAGGAAAAAGGCAGCGACGGCATCGAGCTGTCGAAGAGCAACATCCTGCTGATCGGCCCCACCGGTTCGGGCAAGACCCTGCTGGCGCAGACCCTGGCGCGTACGCTGAATGTTCCCTTCGTCATGGCCGATGCGACGACGCTGACCGAGGCCGGCTATGTCGGCGAGGACGTCGAGAACATCATCCAGAAGCTGCTGCAGAAATGCGACCATGAAGTTGAAAAGGCGCAGCAGGGCATCGTCTATATCGACGAGATCGACAAGATTTCACGCAAGTCGGACAACCCCTCGATTACCCGCGATGTCTCCGGCGAAGGCGTGCAGCAGGCGCTCTTGAAGCTGATCGAAGGCACGGTGGCGAGCATTCCGCCGCAAGGCGGGCGCAAGCACCCCAACCAGGATTTCATCCAGATCGACACGACCAACATCCTGTTCATCTGCGGTGGCGCCTTCGACGGCCTGGACAAGGTGATCCGCAGTCGTTCGGAGAAGGGCGGCATCGGCTTCGGCGCCGAGGTCAAAAGCCGCGACGCGAGCAACGTCGGCGAGATGCTGAAGCAGGTCGAGCCCGAGGATCTGATCAAATTCGGCCTGATTCCCGAGTTGATCGGCCGCCTGCCGGTAATCGCCACTTTGCAGGAACTCGACGAAGCGGCACTGGTCGAAATTTTGATCGAGCCGAAGAATGCGCTGATCAAGCAATATCACAAGCTGTTTGCCATGGAAGGCGTCGAACTGGAAGTACGCCCTTCGGCCTTGCAGGCCATCGCCAAGAAGGCGCTGAAGCGCAAGACCGGTGCGCGGGGTCTGCGCTCCATTCTCGAAAACGTGCTGCTTGACACCATGTACGAGTTACCGACCATGGAGAGTGTGAGCAAGGTCGTGATCGATGAGAGCACGATCGAATCCAGCGCCCAGCCGCTAATGATCTACGCCGACCAGGCCAAGGTTTCTGGCTCGAACTGATCCGGCGGCCGGGTTTGACAGAGATCGCCTTGAATACCGGTCAGCCGCCCCAATGTGGACGGCGTGACTCATAACCGAAGGACACGATGATGTCTGGCCTACCCGCTACCCCCGTAGAGACCCAATCCCTGCCGCTGTTGCCCCTGCGCGACGTCGTGGTCTTCCCGCACATGGTGATTCCGCTGTTTGTCGGGCGCCCGAAGTCGATCAAGGCGTTGGAAACGGCGATGGAAACCGGCAAGAACATCCTTCTCGTGGCGCAGAAGTCCGCTGCGAAAGACGAGCCTGTGCCGGAGGATATGTACGAGATCGGCTGTCTCGCCAATATCCTGCAGATGCTCAAGCTGCCCGACGGCACGGTGAAAGTGCTGGTCGAAGGCGTGCAGCGCGCACGCGTATTGCGCATTGAAGACCAGCGCGCCCTGTTCGTCGCCGACGTCAGCCTGATCCCGATCGAGGAGCGCGCCGACAACGAGGTCGAGGCGATGCGCCGCACGGTGCTGGCTCAGTTCGATCAGTACGTCAAACTCAACAAGAAGATCCCGCCCGAGGTGCTGACCTCGCTGGCCGGCATCGAGGAGGCCGGGCGTCTGGCCGACACGATCGCCGCCCATCTGCCGCTGAAGCTTGAACAGAAGCAGGAAATTCTGGAAGTTTTCGGCGTCTCTGCGCGACTGGAAAAGCTGCTCGGTCAGTTGGAAGCCGAACTCGACATCCTGCAGGTCGAAAAGCGCATCCGTGGCCGCGTCAAGCGGCAAATGGAAAAGAGCCAGCGCGAGTACTACCTCAACGAGCAGGTCAAGGCGATCCAGAAGGAACTCGGTGAAGGCGAAGAGGGTGCCGACATCGACGAAATGGAAAAGAAGATCAAGGCTGCCGGCATGAGCAAGGAAGCCCTGGTCAAGGTCAATGCCGAGGTCAAGAAGCTGAAGCTGATGTCGCCGATGTCCGCCGAAGCCACCGTGGTACGCAATTACATCGAAACCTTGCTGGCGCTGCCGTGGAAGAAGAAGTCGCGCATCAGCAAGGATCTTTCGGCCGCCGAGAAAATCCTCGACAAGGATCACTACGGTCTGGAAAAGGTCAAGGAGCGCATCGTCGAATACCTCGCGGTGCAGCAGCGGGTAGACAAGGTCAAGGCGCCGATCCTGTGCCTGGTCGGCCCCCCCGGCGTGGGCAAGACTTCGCTCGGCCAGTCGATCGCCAAGTCCACCAATCGCAAGTTCATCCGCATGGCGCTGGGCGGCGTGCGTGACGAAGCCGAGATTCGTGGTCACCGGCGTACCTATATCGGTTCGATGCCGGGCAAGATTTTGCAGAACATGACCAAGGTCGGGGTCAAGAATCCGCTGTTCCTGCTCGACGAAGTCGACAAGATGGGCCAGGATTTCCGTGGCGATCCGTCGTCGGCGCTGCTCGAAGTGCTCGATCCGGAGCAGAACCACACCTTCCAGGATCACTACATCGAGGTCGATTTCGACTTGTCCGATGTCATGTTCGTCGCCACCGCGAATACCCTGAACATCCCGGCGGCGCTGCTTGATCGTCTGGAGGTGATCCGCCTCGCCGGCTATACCGAGGACGAAAAAGTCAATATCGCCCTGCGCTATCTGGTGCCGAAGCAGATGAAGGCCAATGGCATCAAGCGGGACGAACTCTCGATTACCGAGGACGCCCTGCGCGACATCGTGCGCTACTACTCGCGTGAGGCCGGCGTACGCGCGCTGGAGCGCGAGATTTCCAAGATCTGCCGCAAGGTGGTGAAGTCTCTGGTGATGAAGGCGCGCAAGAACAAGATCGTCGTCAATGCCAAGAATCTCGACAAGTTCCTCGGTGTGCGTCGTTACAGCTTCGGCATGGCGGAAAAGGAAAACCAGATCGGCCAGGTGACCGGTCTGGCGTGGACCGAGGTCGGTGGCGAGTTGCTGACCATCGAAGCCGTGGCCCTGCCCGGCAAGGGCAAGACCATGACCACCGGCAAGCTGGGCGAGGTCATGCAGGAGTCGATCCAGGCGGCCTTGTCCGTGGTGCGCAAGCGCAGCCAGTCGCTCGGCATAGTCGACGACTTCTACCAGAAGAACGACATCCACATCCACCTGCCCGAAGGGGCAACGCCGAAGGACGGTCCCAGCGCCGGCATAGCCATCTGTACCGCGCTGGTGTCGGTGTTGACCGGGATCCCGGTGCGCGCCGACGTGGCGATGACGGGCGAGATCACCTTGCGTGGCGAGGTGCTGCCGATCGGCGGCCTCAAGGAAAAGCTGCTGGCGGCAGTACGCGGCGGCATTCGCCTGGCATTGATTCCGGAGGAGAACGTCAAGGATCTGACGGAGATTCCCGACACCATCAAGAACCGGATCGAAATCCTGCCGGTGCGCTGGATCGACAAGGTGCTGGAACTCGCTCTCGAGCGCGTGCCCCAGCCTTTGCCCGAGCCGGCCGCAGCGCCTGCGGTAGCAGTAGTTGCCGATGACGCTACGGCGACCGGCGTGGTGACCCACTGATGAAGCCCCTGCGTAGCGGACGGGCCAGCAAAAAACGCTGACCTCGCCGCTACGGATGACGCCGGCCCGCGAAGCGGCATTCCCGGCGCGCAAGGCGAGCACGACCTGATAGAATTGCGGCCGCTTGCCCGCTGTGGGCAGCGACCGTTCAGCGGGTGCTTAGCTCAGTTGGTAGAGCGTCTGCCTTACACGCAGAATGTCGGCGGTTCGACCCCGTCAGCACCCACCACCGAACAAAGGCGAACAGCTGTTCGCCTTTGTCGCATCTAGGGTTTTCAGCGCATGCTCGATTTCGTTCGCAACAACAAGAAAATCACCCAGGGTTTCCTCGCACTCATCACGCTCCCGTTCGCTTTCTGGGGCGTTGATTCCTACGTCCGCAACGCTGGCGTCGACGCCAACGTTGCCAGCGTCGGCGGGCGCAAGATCACACAACAGGAATTGCAGGCGGCGATGCGCGAACAGCAGGACCGGATGCGTTCCCAACTGGGTACCAAAATCGATCCGGCGTTGTTCGAAACGCCGCAGATGCGTCGCGCCGTGCTCGATTCGCTGATTACCCAGCGTTTGCTGGCGGAACAGGCCAGGACCGCCCGGTTGGCGGTGGGCGACGACCAACTGGTTCAGTTCATTGCCGGAGTTCCCTCATTGCAGGAGAACGGCAAGTTCTCGAACGAGCGCTATGAGGCGCTGGTCGCCGCCCAGGGCATGAGCAAGGAGATGTTCGAAGCTCGTTTGCGCCAGGACATGGCCATGCAGCAGTTGATGCTGCCGGTGACCGAAGCCGGCATCACCGGTCGGGCCGCGGCAGGTCGCTGGTTGGCCACCCAGTTGGAGCGGCGCGAGGTCGGTGAGCTGCTGCTGCTGCCGGAAGCCTACGGCAGCCAGGTCAAGCTTGCGCCCGATGCGGTGCAAAAGCACTATGAGGCGAACCGCAAGCAGTTCGAAGTGCCGGAGCAGGTACGCGCCGAGCTCCTGACCTTGAGCCAGGAGGCGCTGACGGCGCAGGCCGTTGTCAGTGAAGAGGAAGTCAAGGCCTACTACCAATCGCATGGTGATCGCTACAAGGGCGCCGAGACGCGACGTGCCAGCCATATCCTGATTTCCGCAGCCAAGGATGCGCCGGACGCCGAAGTCAAGGCAGCCAAGGCCAAGGCCGATGAGTTGTTGGCGCAGTTGCGCAAGGCTCCCGGTGATTTTGCCAAGCTGGCCAAGCAGAGCTCCCAGGATCCCGGGTCTGCCGCCAAGGGCGGGGATCTCGACTGGTTTGGGCGTGGCGCGATGGTCAAGGCCTTCGAGGAAGCCGCATTCAGCCTCAAGGAAGGCCAGACCTCGGAGGTCGTGCGTTCCGATTTCGGTTATCACATCATTCGCGTCACCGGCGTGCGCCCCGAACGCGTCAAACCGCTCGAAGAAGTCAGGGTGGAAATCCTGGCCGAACTCAAGCGCGAAGCAGGCATGAAAAAGTATGCAGAGGCCGCGGAAGCATTCGGCAACATGGTCTATGAGCAGGCCGACAGTCTCAAGCCGGCTGCCGAAAAATGGAAGCTGGAGATTCGCCAGACAGCCTGGCTTGCCAGGGGAGGCAAATTACCGGCGCCCTTCGACAATGCCAAGCTCGCTGCAGCCTTGTTCAGCGACGATGGGTTGAAGAACAAGCGCAACACCGAGGCGGTCGAAATCGCATCGGGTACGCTGGTGTCGGCACGGGTGCTGGAGCATAAGCCGGCCGCCCTGCTGCCGCTGGACGCGGTCAAGGGCGACATCGAGAAGCGGCTGATCGGCGAGGAAGCGGCGAAACTGGCGATCAAGGATGGCGAGGAAAAGCTGGCCCGGCTGGCCAAGGGCGAGGCGGTGGACCTGAAATGGTCGCCTGCACGCAGCGTGAGCCGCACCGCGGCGCCAGGCCTGCCGGCCGATTCCGTGCGTGCCGTGTTCAAGGCCGATGCGGGGAAACTGCCGGCCCACACCGGCGTGGCTTTCCCCGGCAAGGGGTATGCGCTGTATCGCATCACGGCGGTCAAGTCAGGCGAAGGCGGCACGGATGATCCGGGCGCGCGTGCACTGGCTCAACAATATGCCCGCTTTGTCGCCGAGGAAGAGTTCGCCGCCTGGATGTCGACCCTGAAGGAAAAACATCCGGTAGAGATCAACAAGGCCGCGCTGGAAAGCAAGGACCGCTGAGCCCGCTTGAACGCCAAAGACAAAGCCCCGCATTGCGGGGCTTTGTCTTTCATGATTAGCCGAAGTGCCCCGCCGGCCGGCCCTCCCCTTTTATGGGGGAGATGGAGGGCAGCTCTCGCATTGCCACTACCCACCCTCACCGTGCACCCCAGTTTCATAACCTGACATTTCTGTCAGGTGTTTTTCCCAGCCGGAAGTGCTAACCTCGACCTTAAATAACCATACTAATATTATTGATATAACCGGGGAGCCGTCCAGCAGGATAGGCCTGCGCTGGGCCGTGAGGGCTCCCCGCCGATTGCAAACCGAGAGGGGTTCATGGCGGCATCCGAAGTCGTTGCAGGCGAAAGATTTGCCTGGCTCGCGGGCGCCGCCTGCCAGCTGTTCCGGGTTCCCTTCGACGCGCGTCTGCTGGCGCAGCAGTTCCCTCCGCCGCAAACCACAACAACGGTAATCGAGGCCTTCCAGGCCCTGGGCTTCAAGGTCGCGCTGACCGCGTTGCCGGCGCCGGCCCTGGCGCAACTCGCCGGCCCGGCCTTCCTTGCCGTTACCGTGGACAACGCGGCGGAAAACGCAGCGGAAGTTGCGCCGGATGACGCGCCAGATACCAACTTGGCCTTCGTGCTCTTCCTGCGTTGCGACAATGATCGCATCACCTGGCTGGAGCCGGGCACGCAGGAGCCGCGCGAACTGCCGCTGGCCGAATTCGCCGCACGCTACCGCGGCGAAGTGCTGCAGTTCGCGCCGAAGGAAGAGCCGGTCGCCGACCCCGACGGCGGCGACAAAAAGCCGGCCTTCGGCTTCAGCTGGTTCCTCCCCGAACTTGCCAAACATCGCAGCATCTGGCGCGATGTGCTGATCGCCTCGCTTACCATTCAACTCGTCGGCCTCGCCACGCCGCTGTTTACCCAGGTCATCATCGACAAGGTGGTCGCGCACCAGAGCACCAGCACGCTGACCGTGATCGGCGTCGCGCTGATCATGTTCATGCTCTTTACCTCTGCCATGGGCTGGCTGCGGCAGTACCTGGTACTGCACACCGGCAACCGCATCGACGCCGTGCTCGGCAGCCAGGTCTTCCGCCACCTGCTGCGCCTGCCCCTGCCCTGGTTCGAGCAGCGCCCCACCGGCACCGTGGTCGCCCGCCTCCAGGGCGTCGAAACAATCCGCGAATTCATCACCGGCGCCGCCGTCACCCTGATGCTGGATTTCCCTTTCCTGCTGATCTTCCTGGCCGTGATGTTCTGGTACTCGTGGCAGTTGTCCTTGATCGCCGTCGGCATCATGAGCCTGATCGCCGCCCTTTCGGTACTGGTCACCCCGGTGTTCCGCGAACGCCTCAACCAGCAGTTCCTGCTCGGTGCGCGCAACCAGTCCTACCTCACCGAATACGTCTCCGGCATGGCCACGGTCAAGTCGCTGCAAATGGAACCGCATGTCGAACAGCGCTATGGCGGCTTTCTCGCAAGCTATCTCGCCGCCGGCTTCAGCACCAAGCAGGTCGCCAACACCTACAACACCCTGGCCAACGGCCTGGAACAGCTCATGACCCTGGGCATCCTGCTCGCCGGGGCGCTGCTGGTGATGAAGAACGACGGCTTCACCATCGGCATGCTGGTGGCCTTCCAGATGTTCGCCAGCCGCATGAGCCAGCCGCTGTTGCGCCTGGTCGGCCTGTGGCAGGAGTTCCAGCAGGCCAACATCGCCGTCAAGCGCCTCGGCGACATCCTCGACATGCCCGTCGAGCCGCATGCCCTGAGCCCGGCACGCGAGAACACAGGCAAGGGCCGCATCGAACTGGCCGACGTTTCCTTCCGCTATTCCGAGCAACACCCCTGGCTCTACCGCGGCCTCGATCTCGACTTCAAGCCGGGGCATCTCACCGTGATCATGGGCCCCTCGGGCAGCGGCAAGAGCACCCTGGCCAAGCTGCTGCAGGCCTTCTACCAGCCAAGCGAAGGCAGCATCCGCCTCGACGGCCGCGACATCCGGCATCTGGCCGCCAACGAACTGCGCAGCAGCTTCGGCGTGGTGCCGCAGGAGACCGTGCTGTTCGCCGGCACGCTCTACGACAACCTGATCATGGCCCACCCGCATGCAAGCTTCGAGGACGTCATCGAGTCCTGCAAGATGGCCGAGATCCACGAGCTGATCGACACCCTGCCCGAAGGCTACCGCACCGAAATCGGCGAACGCGGCATCGGCCTCTCCGGCGGCCAGCGTCAACGCATCGCCATCGCCCGCGCCCTGCTCAAACGGCCGCGCGTGCTGGTCTTCGACGAAGCGGCCTCCAACCTCGACCAGCACACCGCGGAGCAGTTCGCGAAAACCATCAATCGCCTCAAGGGGCGGGCGACCATTCTGTTCATCACCCACCATGTGCCGCGAGGCTTGCAGGTGGATGAGGTGTATCACCTACGCGGGACGGAGGGCGCGATGCGGATGGAATTGGTGGAGGATGGGGCGAAGGGCGAGGCGAAGGAATGAGGGCACGTATGCGAAGCAACGGCGCGACGCGGGGCAGCAAGAGTCGGCGCTGGCGGGACGGCGCATTCGGAAGCGCCCACCTGTGCCAAGGCAATGCCGAAGGCGGGAGGATGGCGGCATGAGCAGCACCCCGGAAGACAAGGACCAAAACTATGCAGTTGCAAAGCCTTCGGGCGAGTCCGACCGGATGATGCAATGTTTGAGATGAGGAGAGAAGGATGAAAATGAATGTGATGCTGACCCCAATAGCGCCAATAGCGCCACTCGGCGGCACCGGCAACGACACCCTGCGTGGCGGTCTGGGCACCGACACCTACCGCATCGACAAGAATGGTGGCCTCGACACCATCCTGGACGCTGGCGGGGCGGACGGCAGCGACGGCCAGGGCAGCATCATCTACAACGGCAGCACGCTCTCCGGCACGCTGACCCAGGACAAGGTAACCCGCAACCTCTACCGCCATCCGGACAATCCGACCCTGGAATTCCGCTACATCGGCGCCGAAGGCGCGCGCGGCAGTCTCGTCATCATCGACCCCGCCGGCGCCCGCATCATCCTGCAGGACTGGGCCAGCGGCGAACTCGGCCTGGCCCTGGCCGGCAGCCCCGCCACCACCCCGAGCCGCAGCAGCATCGACGGCGACCTCAATCTCACCGAGTACACCGCCACCGTCGCCGCCGTCGGCGGCGTCATCACCTACGACCCCACCTGGCGCAATATCCAGGTGCTCGACACCACCTTCCAGTATGACGCCGACGGCAACATCGCCGGCATCGCATCGAGGGACGTCAAGTACAACCAGGTCGACGCGCTGGGCAACCTTACCGGCACTCTCGGCGGGCCAAGCCGCGACGACAGCCTCAACGGCAGCGGCAACGGCGACCAGATACGCGGCTACGCCGGCAACGACACTCTGCGGGGCAATGGCGGCGACGACAGCATCGAGGGCGGCACCGATGATGACCGCGTCCTGGCCGGCGCCGGCGACGACCGGATTCTCGGCGGCAGCGGCAGCGACATCCTCCAGGGCGAAGCGGACGACGACACGCTCTACGCCGAAGACGCGGTGGCGTTGGATCAGCTCTACGCACAAGGCGAAACCCAGAGCGCAACGGGCCTGCGCGGCGACTGGCTCGATGGCGGTGCGGGCGATGACACCCTGGCGGGCGAGGGCGGCAATGACATGCTGCTCGGCGGTACGCTGCTCGTATGGATGCTTAAAAGTCGGCGCTGGCGAGACGGCGCGGAGACGCGCTCGGCAAGCAACGATCCGCAATGGAGGGTGGCAGCATGAGTCAGCGGCATACATTCTTGTTCTGGGGGGCGCTGCTGTTGCTTGGTCCGAGCGCCAGTAGCCAGAGCGCCACGCTCTTCGGCAAACCCAGTGCGCTGGATCGAGCCAAGGCCGGCAAGGCATTGTGGGAGGAGAAGTGTCGAACCGTGGCCGGTGAAAAGATTTACCGTAAGGTGGAGAACGTCGAGGGGCTGGTACTGCTCAAGGTGCGGCCGCAAGCGGGCGACCGCGAATGGGCCGATCCGATGTGGGAGGGCGCGGCGTTTGCACGCGAGGCGCGAGCCGACGAGTACATCAAGACATTCTTGGGATACGAGGAAGCCTTTGCGCCAGACGGGAAGCCGCGACCCATCACGCCCAAGTATCGCGGCTACATCAACACGACTTTCAAACCCGGAGAGAAGGAATTCCCCGGCTACCGCTACGTCGACGTCATCGAAGAGAAGGATGGCAAACGGTATCGATACACAGGGTCTGAGAAGATCGTTGGGCGGAAAAACACAAGTGCGCTTGGCGTCCAAATGGCGCTTCAAAAAAACCCGAATTACGACCTCAACGTCTATCGCTGGACACTCGATAAAGCCGCAGCCCCTGATACCAGTCTTCGTTACGGTGTGACCTACGAGGACCACGTCATCCCCGAAGACCGCGCGCTTGGGGTCGCCACCAGCACGGTCAAGGTGCTCGACCTCCAGACCAAGGAGGTGCTAGGCGAACTGGTCCGCTATGCGTGGAGCGTACCCGCAAGTTCGGCTAATCCGAGTCCGTGGCTTACCGCCTACACATGCCCAGGACACGCGGAAAGCGCCAATACCACTATTCGTATGTTTGTTGACCGAATCCTGATTCCGAAGAAGGGGAACTGAAATGCCCACACTTACGATTGCCGACTACCTGAAATTTGCCAACCTGCAGATGGCGGCCGAGGCGCTGTATAACTATGACGCGACCAAATCAGGCGCAAATCTAGTCCCCGGAGCGCTTCGTCAGAATGAGGCACTCGACCCTGACAACCTCACCACTGGAAACGAGCACGCCAGCAAATTCACCCCGACCGAAATTGCTCTGTCCAGACTCACCACCGACTGGACCGTCGTCGAACACATCTCGAATACCACGACGGGATTTTCCGGAACGTTGTTCAAGAACCGGTTCACCAACGAACTCGTCCTGTCCTTCCGCAGCACCGAATTCATCGACGACTCCGCGCGCGACAGCGAAGCCGCCAACAAGCTGGAGATCAAGGAAAAAGGCTTCGCTTTCGGCCAACTCTCCGACATGGAGACGTGGTACCAGTCGCTCCAGTCGGCGGGCAAGATCGACGGTCCCTTGAGCGTCACCGGCTACAGCCTCGGCGGCCACCTCGCCACCGCCTTCAACCTCATGCATCAGGGTGCAGCGCAGCAGGTCGTCACCTTCAACGGCGCCGGGGTTGGCAAGATCGGCAGTGCCAACGATCTGCAAAGCATGCGCGTCGAGTTGCTGCGGATGGTGCAGACCTTCAACGGGCTTCGCGCCGATGCAGAGGAAACTGGTTTGGGGCGTTTGTTGCAAACTGACGCCGGCAACGTCGCGTACCTATCGATGAAGTCCGCAATCTATGCCAATAATGGCGTTCCGTCGTCCGGCATGGTGAGTAACTTGTATGCTTCCTTTGTCAGTGGTGGCCGACAATTCACGCCCGCCACGCTGGCTGACTACACTCTTCTGAACGAGGCATTGAGTCGTGCTCTCGCTGTCTATGGCGAAGCCCACCGCGCCCCTGGGCTTACCTCGGGCAGCACTGAGGGCATCCAAAATCCTGCCAACATCAAGGACACGTACTTAGATCACCAAGACGTCACCCGTCTCGCCATCGCCGCTGAATCGCTCGACTACCAGTTAGCCGTCCTGGTTACTGCCCGCGATTTCAGCACATCGGCGCTGAGCAATGTAGCCAGTATAGAAAATGCCTTCATTGCCAAGACCATGGGGGCGGGCAGCCCGCTGGCGAACCAGATCGACATCGTCGGTACCGAGATGGACGCCGCGATCGCCGCATCCATGGTGGCCAACTCGCAGGTGCACTATGGACAGAGCATCCCGTTGTTCATCGAAGATCAGCCGGGCTACCGAGGCATCGCTCCGATTACCAGCGCCATTACGTCCTTCGTCAATGCCGGTGTCAAGTTGCTGGGTCCCAGCTACAGTGCGAACGACTTCGGCGACACCCACAGTCTGGTGCTGCTGATGGATGCGCTGTCGGTGATGGATACGCTCGCCCGCATCGACCCGACACTTGCGACCAGGCCGGGTGACATCGGCAAGCTGTTCCAGGCATTCACTACGAGCAAGGCCCAGACCCAAGCCGGGCGACAGGGAATCGCCGAAGGCGACACCCTGGAAACGGTGGTCAATGCCTTGGGCAAGCTGTTCCTTGGCAAGAACTACACGGCGCTTGAATTGACGGGCCTGAACGAAGGCAACACCTGGTGGAAGCCGGATCAACGAGAGAAGTTCTACCAAGCTCTCAATGCCATCAGCACGGAACTCAACAGCGGTCCACAGCCTCAGCGAAACATCGTCTCCCTCACCACCCTCAGCGCCGCCGATCTCCAATCCGCCGCCAACAACCCGGACGCCCTCGCCACCCGCTATGCCCTGAAGGAACTCAACCCCTTCGTCGTCCTCGGCGACGATAGTCTCTACGGCAAGTTCAACCTGAACCACGAACTCGACCTGTTCAACGCGGATACCGAAGAAGGGACACTGGGCAGGCTCACCCCGCAATGGATCGAAGACCGAGCGGGCCTGCTCAAGACCGTGATCGACAAGAACCTTCAGGACAGTGCGGACAAACTCATCTCCGGCAACACCGCCTACAAGGATCTGACGCGCAAGCTCGACTTCGGACCGAACACCTTGCCCCAGGTCGGCGTCATCTTTGGCACCGAGCAAAACGACTCCATCAACTTCACCCACACCCGCGGCGACAAAGTGCATTTCTATGGCGGCGCCGGTGATGACAATCTCACCGGAGGCGCTGTTGACGACTGGCTGGAAGGCAATGAAGGCAACGATGCGCTACGCGGCGGCCAAGGCGCCGACACCCTGGTCGGCGGCACCGGCAACGACACCCTGCGTGGCGGTCTGGGCACCGACACCTACCGCATCGACAAGAATGGTGGCCTCGACACCATCCTGGACGCTGGCGGGGCGGACGGCAGCGACGGCCAGGGCAGCATCATCTACAACGGCAGCACGCTCTCCGGCACGCTGACCCAGGACAAGGTAACCCGCAACCTCTACCGCCATCCGGACAATCCGACCCTGGAATTCCGCTACATCGGCGCCGAAGGCGCGCGCGGCAGTCTCGTCATCATCGACCCCGCCGGCGCCCGCATCATCCTGCAGGACTGGGCCAGCGGCGAACTCGGCCTGGCCCTGGCCGGCAGCCCCGCCACCACCCCGAGCCGCAGCAGCATCGACGGCGACCTCAATCTCACCGAGTACACCGCCACCGTCGCCGCCGTCGGCGGCGTCATCACCTACGACCCCACCTGGCGCAATATCCAGGTGCTCGACACCACCTTCCAGTATGACGCCGACGGCAACATCGCCGGCATCGCATCGAGGGACGTCAAGTACAACCAGGTCGACGCGCTGGGCAACCTTACCGGCACTCTCGGCGGGCCAAGCCGCGACGACAGCCTCAACGGCAGCGGCAACGGCGACCAGATACGCGGCTACGCCGGCAACGACACTCTGCGGGGCAATGGCGGCGACGACAGCATCGAGGGCGGCACCGATGATGACCGCGTCCTGGCCGGCGCCGGCGACGACCGGATTCTCGGCGGCAGCGGCAGCGACATCCTCCAGGGCGAAGCGGACGACGACACGCTCTACGCCGAAGACGCGGTGGCGTTGGATCAGCTCTACGCACAAGGCGAAACCCAGAGCGCAACGGGCCTGCGCGGCGACTGGCTCGATGGCGGTGCGGGCGATGACATCCTGGCGGGCGAGGGCGGCAATGACATGCTGCTCGGCGGCGAGGGCGCCGACGTTCTGTACGGCGGGGCGGGTGATGACATGCTGCTCGGCAGTCGCGCGACACAAATCGTCAGCGCGGACTGGCAGGCCACGGTGAACCGCGATCCCGACACGCAACGGGTTGTGTCCTGGGGCTGGGGCAATGCTGATCTGCTGACCTCGGCCGGCACCGTCGAAGTGGCCGATGCCTTGTATGGCGGGGCCGGCAACGACCTGATGGAAGGGAGCCGCGGATCGGACCACCTCGATGGCGGCAGCGGCAACGACTACATGCTCGGGGGCGATGGCTCCGACTACCTCGACGGCGGCGAGGGCAAGGATGAAATGTGGGGAGAAGAGGGGGGAGATGCATTGTTTGGCGGTGCCGATGATGATCGGATCGTCGGCGACAACCCGCTGATTTCAGCAAGTCTGCACGGCAATGACTACCTCGACGGCGAGGACGGCAACGACATACTTTTTGGCACAGGGGGTAGCGACGAGCTCTGGGGTGGCAGTGGCAATGACGAGTTGATGGGAGACGGGAGTGATGTGGCTGCCGGCTACCAAGGCAGCGATTATCTGGACGGCGAGGACGGAAATGATCGCCTGTTTGGCGGGGGTGACGCGGACACGCTGGTCGGCGGTACGGGTGACGATGAACTGGTTGGCGATGCCGACGATCTTGCCGTGGACTACCACGGCGCCGATACCCTGGACGGGGGAGACGGCAACGACTCGCTGTACGGCTACGGGGGCGACGACAGCCTCCTGGGCGGCGAGGGCGACGACTATATGGAGGGCGACGGTGGCGAGATCGGTGGAATCATCCAGCTCGACCTGACAGGGAACGATTTCCTCGATGGCGGTGGTGGCAACGACCGCATGCAAGGTGACGGCGGCAACGATACCTTGCTTGGTGGGATCGGTGACGACATATTGGGGGGCGACGCCGACAATGCCCCCGCTGCCAGCCAGGGCAACGACCTGCTCGATGGTGGCGCTGATAACGACATCTTGCAGGGATATGGTGGTAACGACACGCTGATCGGCGGTGCCGGCACCGATATTCTGCATGGTGGCACGGGCGACGACATCTACGTTGTTGCACTCGGGGATGCGCCGGTAGGGGCGACGTTTGTCGAAGGGATTACGGATGTATCCGGCACGGATACGCTGCGCTTTGGCGCCGGTATCGAGCTGGGCAACATTCGCGCGTTGCGGGTCAATGGCAGCGATCTCCTGCTCGAGATCGGCAGCGATCGGCTGGGCATCAAGAACGGGGCCAACGGCGTAATTGAGCGCTTTGAGTTGGCTGATGGCAGCAGCTATAGCTATGCGCAGTTCATCGGCAGGACATGGCGCGAGCCGATTTCGCTTACATCCGGAGTGGCCGATGCCACGCTGGTTGGCGGCACGCAAGGCGATACCATCGTTGCCACAGGGGGCCGTGCACGGGTTTCCGGTGGAGCTGGAAACGACCTGATCACTGTGCAGGGTAGTGACAACGCGATTCTGTACACGGTGGGCGATGGCACTGACCGCGTGACAACGACTGCCACCAGTGCCAGTAACGGTAATGTCCTGCGCTTGTCCGGTGTCACGGCGGACGATTTGAGGCTTGGACTTGGCTCGCTGGCGATCCAGGTCGGGCCGGATGTCAATGACGTGATTCACTTCGAGAACTTCAGTCGGAATGACGTGTTTTCGCAGCGCCCTTTCGATCGCATCGAGTTCGACGATGGCTCGACACTCGGTTACGACGCGTTGATGGCCAATGGCTTCGATCTGGCGGGCAGCGAGGGTGCGGACACAATCGAAGGGACTAATGTTACCGACCGCATTGTCGGCGGCGCGGGGGATGATAATCTCAGTGGTGGCGATGGTCAGGACACCCTCACCGGCGGAGCGGGCGACGATACGCTTGGTGGCGGCGCGGGGAACGATACCTACTACTTTGCTCGGGGGGACGGTAGAGACCTGATCAGCGGTGATTGGGTCGACCAACCGGATTGCGTAAATACACTCGAATTCGGTCCCGGTATCGCACAATCCGATCTGGTGTTCAGCCGCCGCGCTGACGGGAGTTTGCATATCCGTATCGGCGAATCAAGCGACAGCATTTCAATTCCCAACTGGTATGGTACCAGTGGCATGACGCCGGTAATTCAACGGTTTGCTTTCGACGATGGGTCGCTTTTCGATATGTCGATACTTTCGGGCCTGGTCGTGGGTCCCATCTTTGGAACGGCGGGCAACGATACCCTCTCCGGAACCAATGAAAGCGATACGATCATGGGCCTGGCGGGCGATGACACCCTCAGTAGCGGACGCCAGAGTTGGAACGAAGATACGCTGATGGGAGGGGCGGGTCACGATCGCTATGTTGTGGATTGGACCAAGTTCTATTTTGACGATTGGGCATCGGCGCGTCACACGTTGATCGAGGCCGGCGGGGAAACCAGCACCATCGTGCTGCGGGAAGGCATGACCGCAGACCTATTTCGAGCCGATCGCCGCAACAACGATCTGTGGTTTCATGTCCGCGGAGCGGATACGGGTTTCCTGATCAAGGACTATTTCGACGGCAACCAGGTATGGCAACTCGAGGCTGCGGACGGAACAGCCCAGTCCATGGAAGACTTTATTGCCACCTCCCCTGGAACCGGCGATTTGCTTACCGACGCTTGGAACGACCAGATTGCGGCTTCGAATTACTCGTGGCGCACATGGTATGCCGAAAATCCTGACAGTTGGCAGAAAGTGACGGACGACGAATACAAGTCCGGATATTCCTATCTCGGAGCGGCGGTATCGCAACAGGTCTACGTTACATCCACCATTGAGCATCGTCTTGCAGCCGATGGTTTGAGCTATGTCTTGGTCGACGGCGGTACTCGTATTCCACACCTCAGCTCCATAGCCAGCGGCGAGTTTTCGAACAGCGAAAATCACGACAGTTTCGGCTATCGCGAAACTGTCGGTGGTGAGCAGCCATGGCGCGGAGGTTATAGCAGGACCCAGGTCAGTACCGATGTTGACTTTGCGGTGACCTGGAATACTGCGAGCTACCAGTATCTTTCCTACTACTATCTGGGACAGTACATCACGCCCTTGTCGTGGCTCGTGCCGACGGACGGCAGCGCGCCAGCGATGATCGAGTGGGCGGAGGCCAAGACTTGGCTGGGCAATCTCTCCGCCGGTGTGAGTGCGTCCTCGACCAGCATATTGCCGCGGGCCCAGGACTCTGCCACTTTGGCCGACGTGGTTTCGCAATTGGTCGGCGCAACGAATGCCGCCATCGATCTTACCGGCGACACCGAGGGAGTCCTGAATTTGACGCTACCCGACCGCATTCAGGGAACCCACGTTACGTACTACGAGACTTACCTTATCGAGGGCTATCGCGGTGGACCGGGTGACGATGTGCTTTACTTCGAATGGGATGTTCTGGTCGATGGCGGCGCCGGCAATGACTTGGTCATTTCCAATATCGCCGAAACGGGCCTGGCGTTTGGCGGCAGCGGCGATGACACCCTTATTGGCGGGAGTGCGGACGACGTTCTCGCCGGTGGCGAGGGCAACGATTTCCTTGCCGGAGGAGGAGGTGACGATACCTTTCTGATTGTCGGACAGCAATCTGGTTGGGATGTAATCGACGAGGCGGTGCCACGTATCAATGTGGTGCTGCCAAATAACGGCTACGTCCAGCACCGCTATAACGAGGACGCCGGGCACGGTAGCACCGATACCGTTCGTTTTGACGCAAGTGTGACATTGGACAGCCTGAGGTTCTCAAACGGTTGGTGGCATTCCGAGGTGGTCGACAACCAGACTACCGCTCGGCCCTATTCGACGCTCGATATATCGTGGGGAGGCGGTGGCGGAATAAGGTTGGTCGGCCCCGAAGAAGGGTATGACCTAAACAGTTCGGACGGTTTCGGTGTCGAGTTCTTTCAGTTTGCCGATGGGTCGGTCTACTCGATCGGGGATATCCTCGCGCGGGCCGCCAACCCGACCTATCAGGCGGACAATCCAGATCGCTGGATGAGCTTGACGCGAATCCAGAATGGGACCGTTGGACAAGATGTTCTCATTTCGCGAAGCAATTGGAATGGTATCGCGTTGAACCGTGTATTGAACGGCGGCGCTGGTTTTGATCAGCTATTTGGTTCCTCCGAGGGCGACATCCTGATCGGTGGCGATTCCTTTGACTACATCTACGGGAATGCCGGCGGTGATGTCCTGATCGGGGGTGCGGGATCGGACTATCTCGATGGACAGGCAGGCAACGACACAATGGTCGGCGGTAGCGGAGGCGACTACTACAGGGTCGACAGCGCTCAGGATGTTGTAATCGAAGCCTCCGTCGATCCGTCGCAAGACGGTTATGACACGGTTGCGAGTACCGTCAGCTACGCGCTGTCGGCTAGCGTCGAAAATCTCTACTTGGCTTCGAACGCAACTGCCGGGACAGGCAATGACGGTGTCAATCAAATATCTGGAAATGCAGCGGACAATTTGATCGATGGACGGGGCGGAGCAGACTATTTGAGCGGCGGTACAGGCAGCGATACGTATTTGCTCCGTCGCGGTTCAGGAAACGACACGATTTACGATGCTGTCGAGGAAGGTGTTGTAGATGTCATACAGTTTGCGGCGGACATTGGGCCGGGCGACGTGTCGATCTTGATCAGCCAGGACGGACTCAAGCTGCACTATGGAGACGATTCGGTGGTCCTCCAGGGGTGGTTTTCGATGTCTGCAAAAAACAAGCGGGTCGAGTTTTCGGATGGCACGGTTTGGGATGCTACATACCTTGATGGCCACGCCCAGTGGGGTAGCAATGGCGATGACTATATCCAGTGCGGCGATGGCCCTCAGACGGTGGATGCGCTTGCCGGCAATGACATCGTCGCAACAAACGGCGGAAACGATGAGCTAATTGGTGGCACCGGCAACGATTGGTTGTATGGCGGATCAGGAAGCGATACTTATCGCTTCGGACTTGGTGATGGCCTTGACCGGATTTGGGACGAACAGACTGCTGGCGATGTGGACGTCATCAGTCTTGCCAACACAATCTCGCCTGACGATTTGATCGTGACGCGGGGATACGGCTCCATTTACCTCAATTACGGCAACGGTAGTGACTACGTTGAATTGATGAACTGGTACGCGACCTATTCCGACTTCAAGGGCAAGCGCGTCGAGTTCTCGGATGGCACATTTTGGAACGCGGGTGAAATCGAGGCGCGGGTTGTCACGGCGCTGGCTACCGAAAGCGGTGACATCATCTATGCGACCGATGAGTCCGAAACGATCGACTCGCTGGGTGGCGATGATGAGGTCTACGCGCTCGGTGGCAATGATGTAGTTTGGGGTGGAGCCGGTGATGACTACATCGAGGCGGGCACAGGTGTGGATATCCTTCACGGAGGCGACGGTGCCGACGATATCGAGGATTACGAAGGCATTGGGGCACTCATGGGCGAAGCCGGAGATGACTATGTTTGGAGCGGCTTTGCCGCAAGCTTTCTTGTCGGCGGTGCAGGTGCCGACTTGATAGACACCGATGCATCCAATGATGTCGTGGCATTCAATCGCGGCGACGGCATGGACGTGGTGCGCATGTCGCAGCCGTTTACCTTGTCGCTCGGCGGCGACATCACGCCAGCGGATATCAGTCTGCGGTGGAACGAAGCCAGCGTTGTTCTTGATCTTGGCGGAGGCGACCAAATCGAGCTGAACAATTATGGACAGCCGGACTTGTCGCAGTGGCCCGCCGTTCGACTGCAGGTAATCGGCGACGAAATCTCGTGGTTCGACTTGAGCGCGACAATGGGCGACTTCGTGTCGGTCCGGGAGCAGCATCCAAACATCGTCTCGTGGAATGCCAGCGATGCATTGGCCGCCCATACGCTTGGCAGCAGCATGGACAGGGCCTACGGCGGTAGTCTGGCGGCTGCTCATGCTCGCAACGGCAGTCTCGACGCCATGCAGCCCGATGTCCTCCGCGCTGTAGTTGGAGAGGCAGATTTTGGTAGCGTACCGCAGCCGATAGTGACCAATCACGCCCCGGTTGTCGGCAGCGCTATTGCCGATCAGGAAGCCACCAGCGGCCGTATGTATGGCTTTACTCTGCCGGCCGATACCTTTGCTGATGCCGATGCCGGGGACGACTTGTCGCTGAGCGCGACGCTGATAAGCGGCGACCCGCTGCCGGCGTGGCTTGTATTCGATGCGGCGACACGTACCTTCAGCGGCATTCCGTCTTCAACTTCGCCAGGGCTATGGAACGTGCGCGTCACGGTCAGCGATCGCGCGGGCGCGATTGCCAGCGACGACTTCGTGCTCGATGTCGCCGGCCACATCGTCGGTACGGCGGCGGCGGATATTCTCACGGGTACGGCTCTGCGCGATGTCATCGAGGGATTTGACGGTAACGACACCTTGACGGCTGGTGTGGGTTCCGATTGGCTTAGTGGTGGCGCTGGCGATGACGTCTATGTATTCAACCGCGGCGACGGGTTTGATCGGATCAGTAACCGGGACGTGGGCAGCGACCTGATCCGGCTTGGCGCTGGAATTGCCCCTGCTGACGTGAGCTTCTCCTTCGACGCAGAATATGTCCTGTCCATCGCGGGGACGGAAGACTCGATAGCAATCGATGCCGATCTTACTACCCTGCCGCAGGTCGAATTTGCCGATGGCACGGTGTGGAATCGCTCCACCCTTCTGTCGATGGTCACGGGTAGCGCCGGTACTGAGGGCAACGATTTGCTGGTCAGCACGGCGGCGAGTAATCTTCTGAATGGCGGCGCTGGCGATGACACTTACTTCGTTGGAAGCAGTCCCCCGAGCACACACATCGTCGATGGTGCAGGTATGGATACGCTGATTCTGGACGGCGTCGATCTCGCCGACATTTCGCTGGGCGTCGGCTCGCTGAAGATCACGGTCGACGCCACCGGCCAGCAAATCCACCTCGATGACTTCGACCCCGATGATCCCTATGCCGAAGGCGGCATCGAATTCTTCCACTTCGCCGATGGAAGCTTCCTCAGCAAGGCGGAACTGATCGACGCGCTGGGCTTCACGCCGACCGGAACAGGCGGCGACGACACCTTGTCGGGAACATCCCTGGACGATGCGATCAGGGGGCTCGCGGGCAACGATATCCTTGCCGGCCGCGGCGGCAACGATATTCTGAATGGCGGCGATGGCGATGACGCCTATGTCTATGTGGTGGGTGGTGGCCATGATCGGATAGACGATGAGGCTGGCATCGATCGCATCGTGTTCGACGCCGGCATTTCTTCTTCGCAGGTTACGGTGACGCGCGATAACGGCGAGGTGACGCTGAGCCTGTCCGATACCGACAGCATCCGCTTTGCGGAGAACGGTCCCGGCAGCTACGCCGTGGAGCAGATCGAGTTTTCGGACGGCACGGTGTGGCAGGCGGGCGATGTCTTGCGTCGGCTTTCGCTTACCCCACCCACCGTGGCCATGGCGCTTGCCGACCAGGCTGCGACGGAAGATGCCGCCTTCGAGTTCGCGGTTCCCGCCGGCAGCTTTGTCGACGCCGATGCGCTCGCCGGCGATGTGTTGAGCTACGCGACCAGCCGCGCTGACGGCACGCCCCTGCCGATCTGGCTCGCCTTCGACGCAACGACGCAGAGCTTTACCGGGACACCGGGAAACGAGGATGTCGGTAACTTCGACCTGACGGTGACGGCGACGGACCTGGCGGGAACAAGTGTATCGAGCAGCTTCCGGATTTCAGTCGCCAACACCAACGACGCGCCAATTGTCGGCGTTGGCATCACGGCGGCGCAGGCAATGGAAGACTCGGCATTCGCATTCGTTGTTCCAGATGGCGCGTTCAGTGATGTCGACGCGGGCGATACGCTGTCGCTGTCCGCAACGCTGGACAATGGCGACCCATTGCCGGCGTGGCTGGTCTTCGATCCGGCAACGCGGACCTTCTCCGGCACGCCGGCCAACGACGATGTCGGCACGGTCACCGTTGCCTTGACGGCGACCGATGGCGCGGGCGCCACGGCGACCCAGTCCTTCGATCTCGGCGTCATCAACACCAACGATGCCCCGATAGTTGGCGCTGGCATCACGGCGGTGCAGGCGACAGAAGACGCGGCGCTTGCATTCACCGCTCCGGATGACGCGTTTGGTGATGATGATGTTGGCGACACGCTGACCTTGTCTGCATCACTGACCACAGGCGCACCCTTACCGGCATGGCTGCGCTTCGATCCTGCAACGCGGACCTTCTCCGGCACGCCGGCCAACGACGATGTCGGCGCGATTGGCGTGAGCCTGACAGCGACCGACACGGCGGGCGCCGTGGCGACCCAGTCCTTCGATCTCACCGTGGTCAACACCAACGACGCACCGCTGACGACCGGCGATGCCGGCGCCGTGACGGAAGACCTTGCCGCCTCCGCCTCGGGCAACGTGCTGGCAAACGATCGCGACCCCGATGTCGGCGACGTGCTCGGCGTTGCCGACAGCGGGTTGCGCTCCGGCAGCTATGGACAGCTCACGCTGGCGGCGAACGGGGACTGGAGTTATCAACTCGACAGCACTGCCATCCAGTCGCTGGGCGCCGACGAAACGCTGGGCGAGCAGTTCGCTTACACCGCCTTCGACGGGCAAGTGACCGTGCAGGGCGCGCTGGACATCACCGTCAGCGGCAGCAACGATGCGCCGCTCGTGACGGCACCGCTCGCCGCGGCCAAGGTCAGGGCGGGCAGGCTGTTCTCCTGGGACTTGCCGGCGGGTGCGTTCGTCGATGCTGATGCGCGCGACACGCTGAGCTTCAGCGCCAGCCTGGCGGATGGCGCGCCCTTGCCGGACTGGCTCAGCGTGGACGCGGCCAGCGGCTCGCTGTCAGGCACGCCGGGGCCGTGCGACGCAGGTGAGCTCAGCGTGCAACTTATCGCCACCGACAGCAGCGGCGCGGCGGCGGCGGGCATGCTGGCGCTGACCGTGGCCCTCACCCTGCCGGGCCAGACCTTCGTCGGCACGCGCCAAGCCGACACGCTGACGGGCACGGTCGATGACGACGTCTTCGACGGCCGCGCCGGCGTCGACACGCTGATCGGCCTCGACGGCAACGACCTGTACCTGGTGACCGATCGCAAGGATCGCATTGTCGAAGAGACGGACGACGGCTTCGATACGGTATGGGCCGATACGGACGACTACGCGCTGCCCGATCAGGTCGAAGGATTGGCTCTGATCGGTGGCGAGGACTACGACGGAACCGGCAACGGCCTGGGCAACCTGCTGGTCGGCAACCGCGGCGACAACCGTCTCGACGGACTGGCGGGGGACGACATTCTGCGCGGTCTGGCCGGCGACGACCGGCTGCTCGGCGGCGCGGGGCTCGATGCGCTGGATGGCGGATCGGGAGACGACGCGCTGGAGGATGGCGCCGGTGCCGGGTTCCTCGCCGGCGGCCGCGGCGACGACAGCCTGCGCCTGGACGGCGGTGCCGACGTGATCGCCTTCAACCGCGGTGACGGCGAGGACCGCATTACGGGCGGCGACGGGCAGAACGACACCTTGTCCTTAGGTGGCGGCATTCGCGTCGGCGACCTGCGCTTGAAGAAGCACGGCAAGGACCTGATCGTGGACGCCGGCAACGGCGATTCCCTGCAGTTCGACGACTGGTACAAGCACAGCGCCAAGCGCAGCATCGCCACGCTGCAAGTGGCGGCGGATGCCACCGGGACGAGCTTCGAGCGCTACGACTTCGCCGCCCTGGTGCGCACATTCGACAGCGTGCTGGCCGCCAACAAGCGCACCGACTCCTGGACGCCGGGCAGCGATGCATCGCGCTACAGGCTCAATGAAGCCACCGGCGATGTCGCCGGCGGCAGCCTCGCGGCCGCCTATGCCGCTAGCGGTGCGCTGGCCGACATTCGGCCGGAGCAGGTGTCCGCGGCGTTGGCGACGCCGCTCAGCGACGCGACGGCGACGAACTGCCTGCCCGATATGCCGCTGCCGCCGCAGCCCGCCTATCACGGGGATCACGGGGATCATGGGGATCGCGACCACCACGGCAGCAATGGACACAGCAAGGATGACCGGCGTGATCGGGATAGCGCATTCGGCTGGCACAGCGGGTCGGGGCCCTTCCTGAGTCAGCGCGAGGTCGAGGCGGCCTGGCAATCCTGGCAGCAGCAAGCGGCGCCGTCCCCGTCCGCCTCGCCGATCGACTACGCCATGGGCTGGGCCCGCCTGCGCGACAAGCTGGCCGGACACCATGATGAAAATGATTGGGGCGGCGCCTGGTGCAGTCGCGTGGGCGGCGGGCGCGCGGACGGATTCTCGCTGACCTCCGCCGGGCCGGGCGGTTTCGCCGTCCGCGGCCCCATCGGTCTTCCCGGCACGGCTTTGAAAACCTTCGAAGGTCTGCACGAAGGCTTCGACCGCCTGCACGGATCATGATGGCCAAATGGAGCAAGCGGCTGTTCGGGACGGTCGAGCCGAATCCGTCCGACTTCGCAGCGCCCCTGCTGCGCATCCAGCAGAGCCCGCCGCATCCACTGGGGCGGCGCGTTGTGCTGACGCTCGCCGGTCTGCTGGCGGGCCTGCTGGTCTGGAGCGTGGTCGGGCGGCTGGATATCGTCGCCGTGGCCGAAGGCAAGCTGGTGCCGCAAAGCTACGTCAAGATCGTGCAGCCGCCGGAATCCGGCATCGTGCTCGACATCCTGGTACGTGAAGGCGAAGCGGTGCGTGCCGGGCAGGTGCTGATGCGCATGGATGCCCTGCCGGCCGAGGCCGACGCCGCGTCGGTCGATCTCGATCTGGCCAGGAAACGCCTGACCCTGAAGCGCATCGATGCCGAACTGAACGGAACGCCCCTGCTGTTCGCGGCGACTGACCCGCCGGCGCTGGCGGCGGAAATCACCGCCCAATACCGCGCCAACCGCGCGGCGGTGGACTCGGCACTGGCCGAAGAGCGCACGCGGCTGGCCAAGGCCCGCGCCGAAAAGGCCGCGGCGGAACGGGTCAGGCACAAGCTGGAGGGCAGCCTGCCGCATTACCAGGAGCAGGAACAGGCCTTCGAGAAGCTGTCGAAACAGGGCTTCGCCGGGCCGCTGATGGTCAGCGACAAGCGCCGCGAACGGCTGGAAAAGGAAGAGGACCTGCGCGCCCAGGACCACCTGATCGAATCGGCGCAGGCCGGGATTGCCCAGTCGGAGCGCAAGCTGGTGCAGATCGACTCCGATGCGCGCAAACAGCTTTATACCGAGCGCAACGAGATCCACGGCAGCGTCGAGAAGCTGTCGCAGGAGGCGGCGAAGCTGAGCCACCGCCGCGGTTTGCTGGAACTCAGGGCGTCGCAGGACGGCATCGTCAAGGATCTGGCGACCCACACAGCCGGCACGGTGGTGCAGCCCGGCACGGTGATGCTGACCCTGGTGCCGAAGAATGAGCTGCTCAAGGCCGAGGTGCGGGTGTCGAACGAGGATATCGGCTTCGTCCGCGCCGGCCAGCCGGTGAAGGTCAAGCTCGCGGCGTTTCCGTTCCAGAAATACGGCATGGTCGATGGCGTGGTCGAGCACGTCGGCGCCGATGCGCTGGACACCGCTGCACAGGAGGCCGGCGCGGCCAATGCCGAGCGTCAGACGGCCAAGCCGCTGACCTACAAGGCGCTGGTGGCGCTCAAGGCCATGAGCCTCGATGCGGAGGGCGAGCGTCTCGATCTGGGCGCCGGCATGCAGGCGACCGCCGAGATATCTCTCGGCCACCGTTCGGTGATGGAATACCTGCTTTCACCGGTGCAGAAGGCCTGGCACGAGGCGGGGCGAGAGCGCTGAGCGCCTCCTCCCCGCCGCTTCGCGCGGTCTAGCCCGGCAGCGGGTCGGCGTTGCCCATCGCCGTGGTGTGCGTGCCGCCATCGACGTAGAGGATTTCGCCGGTGATGCCGCTGGCGAGGTCGGACAGCAGGAAGGCGGCGGCATTGCCGACCTCGTCGATCGTGACGTTGCGGCGCAGCGGCGCGTGGTGCGCGTTGTAGGCCAGCAGTTTGCCGAAATTGCCGATGCCCGAGGCGGCCAGGGTCTTGATCGGGCCGGCGGACAGCGCATTGGCGCGGATGCCTTGCGGGCCGAGGCAGAAGGCCAGGTAGCGCGTCGCGGCTTCGAGGCTGGCCTTGGCCAGGCCCATGGTGTTGTAGTTGGGCATGGTACGCACCGCGCCGAGGTAGGTCAGTGCCAGCAGCGACGGATTCCTGCCTTTCATCAGCAGCGGTCGCGCGGCCTTGGCCAGCGCGGGATAGCTGTAGGAGGAGACGTCGTGGGCGATGCGGAAGGACTCGCGCGAGATGCCTTCCAGGAAGTCTCCTTCGATCGCTTCATTCGGGGCGAAGGCGATCGAATGCACGAGGCCGTCCAGGCCGTCCCAGTGCTTGGCAAGTTCGGCGAACACGGCGTCGATCTGCGCGTCATCGGCGACGTCGCAGGGGAAGATCGCCTGGGAGCCGAACTCGTCGGCGAATTTGGCCATGCGATCGCGGACGCGTTCGTTCTGGTAGGTGAAGGCCAGATCGGCGCCTTCGCGGTGGCAAGCCTTGGCGATGCCGTAAGCGATTGACCGGTTGGAGATCAGACCGGTGATCAGAATGCGTTTGCCAGCGAGAAATCCCATCGCATTTCCTTGGTTGAATCGGACGGCGGATTATAGCGGATCAGCTAAACTCGCCGTCATGCGTCGCGTATTCTCCTGCCTTCTGGTTCTGCTGCTCGCCGCCTGCGGCGATGCCTGGAACGACCCCTATCCGGCGGGGGATCGCGGCAGGAACATCCTCTACAGCGCCTTCACCGACCGGCCCAAGCATCTCGATCCGGTGCAGTCCTACAGCGAGGACGAGATCACGTTTACCGGCCAGATCTATGAGCCGCCGCTGCAGTACCACTATCTCAAGCGGCCCTATGCGCTGACCGCAGCCACCGCCGAGGCCGTGCCCTTGCCGCGTTATCTGGATGCACAGGGACGCGAGCTGGTCGACAGCACCGATCCGGCGAAAATCGCCTTCACCGACTATGTCATTGCGCTCAAGCCGGGTACCCGCTACCAGCCGCACCCGGCCTTCGCTCGCGCGGCGACCGGCGATTACAGCTATCACTCGCTGTCGACCACGCAACTGGCCGGCATTGCCAGCCTGAGCGACTTTTCCCGGCGCGACACGCGGGAGCTGACGGCCGAGGATTACGTCTACGGCCTCAAGCGTCTGGCGCATCCGCGGCTGCATTCGCCGATTTTCGGCCTGATGGACGACTACGTGGTCGGCTTGGGCGATCTTGCGCAGCGCCTGAAAGCCGCGAAGGACCAGCCGTGGATCGACTTGCGCGAGCACCGTCTGGAAGGCGCCGAGGTGATCGACCGCTACCGTTACCGGATTCGGGTCAAGGGCAAGTATCCGCAGTTCCTCTACTGGCTGGCGATGCCCTTTTTTGCGCCGATGCCCTGGGAAGCCGACAAGTTCCACAGCCAGCCGGGCATGGCGGAGAAAAACCTGACGCTCGACTGGTATCCGATCGGCACCGGTCCCTACATGTTGACCGAGAACAATCCGAACGCGCGCATGGTGTTGGAGCGAAATCCGAACTTCCGCCAGGAAAGCTATCCCTGCGAAGGCGAAGCGGAGGATGCGAATGAGGGCTTGCTGAAGGATTGCGGCCAGCCGCTGCCCTTCATCGACAAGGTGGTGTTCACCCGCGAGAAGGAACAGATACCTTACTGGAACAAGTTCCTGCAGGGATATTACGATGCATCTGGAATATCCTCGGATGCTTTCGATCAGGCGGTGCAGGTCACCGCCGGCGAGATCACGCTGTCGGACGACATGCGGACGCAGGGCATCGTGCTGACCACTTCGGTGGCGACTTCGAGTTTCTACATGGGCTTCAACTGGCTGGATCCGCTGGTCGGCGGTGCCGACCCGAAGACGGCGGAGGCCGCGCGCAAACTGCGCCAGGCGATTTCCATCGCGATCGACCAGGAGGAGTTCATTTCGATATTCCAGAACGGTCGCGGCGTTGCCGCGCAGGGGCCGATCCCGCCGGGTATTTTCGGTCATCGCGAAGGTTCGGCAGGCATCAATCCGCACATGTACGACTGGGTCGACGGCCACGCCCGGCGCAAGCCGATCGCCGAAGCCAGGCGCTTGCTGGCCGAGGCAGGCTGGCCCAACGGCCGTGATGCAAAAACCGGCGAGCCGCTGGTGATCAATCTCGATACGACGGCCACCGGGGTCGGCGCCAAGGCCCGCATCGACTGGCTCAACAAGCAGTTCGCCAAGATCGACGCGCAACTGGTGGTGCGCAGCACGGACTACAACCGCTTCCAGGAAAAGGTACGCAAGGGCGCGGTGCAGCTGTTCTATTTCGGCTGGAATGCCGACTATCCGGATCCCGAGAACTTCATGTTCCTGCTGCACGGCAAGCAGGGCAAGGTCAGGCATACCGGCGAGAACGCGGCGAACTACGAAAACTCCGAGTACGACCGCCTGTTCGAGCGCATGAAGGCCATGGAAAGCGGCCCGCAGCGGCAGGAACTGATCGATCGCATGACGGATATCCTGCGCCATGACGCGCCCTGGGTCTGGGGTTTCCATCCGAAGGACTACACCTTGCGCCATGCCTGGCTGACCAACCGCAAGCCGAGCAAGGTCGGTCACAACACGCTCAAGTATCAGCGGATCGATGCGGCTTTGCGCGCGCAGCGCCGCGCCGAGTGGAATCGTCCGGTGTTGTGGCCCTTGCTGCTGGTCGTGCTGGTCTTCGGCGCGGCGATCTGGCCGGCCTGGCGCGGCTATCGGCGGCGCGAGACGGCCACGGCGCGATAGGCGAGAGCCTGTTCAGCCGTCGTCGCCGTCTCGCCAACGGCAACTCTTGCGGCTATTCCTCGATCGGCTGCCACTTGCCGTGGCGCAGGGCTTCGAGCGGACGGAAACGGGACTTGTAGGCCATCTTGCGGCTGTCGCGGATCCAGTAGCCGAGATACAGCCAGGGCAGGCCCACATGCTGGCACTGCGCAATTTGCCAGAGGATGGCGAATGTACCGTAGCTGGCATTGGTGATGTCGGGGTCGTAAAACGTATAGACCGACGAGAGTCCGTCGCTGAGCACGTCGATGATGCTGACCACGCGCAGGATGCCGTTTTCGCGAAACTCGATCAGGCGGCTGTCGACATGGGTCTGCAGCAGGAAGTGCGCGTACTGGTCGCGGCTGTCCTGATCCATGCCGCCGCCCGAGTGGCGGGCGGCCTGGTAGTGCTGGTAGAGCTGATAGTGTTCCTCGCGAAACGTCAGGCTGCATTCGCGCGCGACGAGCCCGCCATGCTGGGCCAGGGCGCGGCGCTGGCTGCGGTTGGGTATGAACTCCGCGACGTTGAGCCGCACCGGCTGGCATTCGCGGCAGGCATCGCAATAGGGCCGGTAGGTGAACACGCCGCTGCGCCGGAAACCCGCGCGCACCAGTTCGCTGTAGGTGGCGCTGTCGATCAGGTGGGTGGGTGTGGCAACCTGGGAACGGGCGATGCGCCCGGGCAGGTAGGAGCAGCCGTAGGGAGCCGTGGCATAGAACTGCAGCAGCGGAAACGGCGGCAGGTCGCGCAGATGCGTCATGGCCGTTGCCTGAAATGACCGTCGATCGCCGCCGCCGGCCAGCGTCCCGCTGCATCGTCGTGCGCGCACAAGGCCTCCAGCCGCGCGGCAAAATCGCAGCGGGGGATGGGGCGGGCGCCGAGCGAGGCGAGATGTCTGGTTTCCATTTGGCAGTCGATTATGCCGAATCCGCGCAGTTTGAGGTAAGCGCACAAATGGGCGAGGGCGATTTTCGAGGCATCGCGCGCGTCGGCGAACATCGATTCGCCGTAAAAGGCTTGGCCGATGGCGATGCCGTAGAGGCCGCCGGCGAGTTTGCCGTCGATCCAGGTTTCCACGCTGTGCGCATGGCCGAGGCGGTGCAGCTCGCGATAGGCTTGCTGCATCTCCGGCGTGATCCAGGTGCCGGACTGCCCTGCGCGCGGCTTGCGGGCGCAGGCGCGGATCACCTCGCCGAAGGCGGTATCAAGGCGCACTTCGTAGTCGGCATTGCGCAGGGTTTTCGCCAGCGAGCGTGAAATCTTCAGCTCGTCGGGAAACAGCACCATGCGCGGATCGGGGCTCCACCAGAGAAGGGGTTCGCCGGCCGAGAACCAGGGGAAGATGCCGCGCCGGTATGCGGCGAGCAGCCGCTGTGGGCTCAGGTCGCCGCCGGCGGCGAGCAGGCCGTTGGGTTCGCTGAGCGCCGTCGCCACCGGTGGGAACAGGTGTGCTTCAGGCAGCCAGGGGATCATCGGCCCTGTGGAAAGGTGACGACGTGGTCGACATCGAGCCGGATGCCGATGCTTTCGCCTATCGCATGGTTGTGGTGGGACGGGACCAGCGAGAGTACCTGCGCGCCGGACGCGAGGCGTAGCGTGTAGAGAAATTCCGCGCCGCGGAAAGCCTTGGCGACGACTTCGGCCTTGACTTGGCTGGCATCGTCGTGGATCACGTCGTCGGGGCGCAGCAGTACGTCGAGCCGGCAGCTGCGCTGGCACTCGAAGCAGCTCGAAGCGCATTCCATCGGCACTTCCGAATCGAGCCGGCCCAGTTCCACCTCGACGACCTGGCGGGACAGCACTTCGCCGGGCAGGAACACGCCCTGGCCGATGAAATCGGCAACGTGGCGTGTGGCCGGGCGGTGATAGAGATTGTAGGGCGTGTCCCATTGCTCGATCCGGCCTTCGCGCATGATGCCGACCATGTCGGCGACGGCGAAGGCTTCGTTCTGGTCGTGGGTGACCAGGATCGCCGCCATGCCGGCGCGCTTGAGGATGTCGCGGACCTCGAGCGAGAGGCGTTCGCGCAGTTCGACATCGAGATTGGAGAAGGGTTCGTCGAGCAGCAGCAGATGCGGTTGCGGCGCCAGGGCGCGGGCCAGCGCCACGCGCTGCTGCTGGCCGCCGGACAGTTCGTGTGGATAGCGTTCGCCGCGTTTGGCCAGCCCGATCAGTTCCAGCATTTCATCGACGCGTTGGCGTCGCGCCGACGCCGACTGTCCGCGCAGGCCGAAGCCGATGTTGTCGGCCACCGAAAGATGTGGGAACAATGCGTAATCCTGAAACACCATGCCGATGCGTCGCGCTTCGGCGGGGATATGGGTTTTTTCGCTGGCAATCGTCACGCCATTGAGGCGGATACTGCCCGCCGCAGGCATTTCGAAGCCCGCGATCAGCCGCAGCATGGTGGTCTTGCCGCAGCCCGAAGATCCCAGCAGGCAGGCAATCTCACCCTGCGCCAGATTGAAGGACAGATCACGCACCACGGCCTGCTTGCCGTAGGCATGACTGACACGGTCTACTTCGAGCAATGACATGATCGTCGCGTAGATTGCGGCTTGTGGAGAATGAGTCTCAATTATAATCGGCTGGCCGTGGCTCGTTCATTCTCCACCTCACCTCTTTCCGCCTTCGCCTTCGCGCTCGCTGTTCTGGTCGCGCTGCCTGTGCTCGCCGTTGGCGCCAATTTGCTCGCCGGCGGCACTGGGGAAACCTGGCGTCATTTGATGAGCACCGTGCTGCCCGAGTATGTGGCGAATTCGGTCTGGCTCTGCCTTGGGGTCGGCATCGGCGTCGCAGCGATGGGCACCGGGGCCGCCTGGCTGGTGGCCTTGAACGACTTTCCCGGCAGGCGCGTCGCGGAATGGGCACTGCTGCTGCCGATGGCGATGCCCGCCTATGTGCTGGCCTACACCTATACCGATTTCCTGCAGTTCGTCGGCCCCATACAAACCGGGCTGCGCGAGAGCTTCGGCTGGAAAATGGGCGACTACTGGTTTCCCGATGTGCGTTCGCTCGGCGGCGCCATTGTGCTGTTTTCCTGCGTGCTTTATCCCTATGTGTACTTGCTGGTGCGCACCGCCTTTCTCGAACGCGCCGGCGGCATGATCGAGGCGGCACGCGCGCTCGGCCTCAATCCCTGGCAGGGGTTCTGGCGCGTTTCGATTCCGCTGGCGCGTCCGGCCATCGCCGCCGGCATGGCGCTGGCATTGATGGAGACCTTGGCCGATTACGGCACGGTGGCCTACTTTGCGGTGGAAACCTTCACCACCGGCATCTATCGCGCCTGGTTCTCGCTGGGTGACCGCGTTGCCGCGGCACAGTTGGCCGCGGCTCTGCTCGGCTTCGTCGCGCTGCTGATCCTGCTGGAGCGTATCAGCCGCGGCCGCGCCCGCTATCACGACAGCAGCGGTCGACGTCGCGCCACGCGTCAAGTGCTGACCGGCTGGCATGCGCTGCTGGCGCAGATCGGCTGCGCGATTCCGGTGCTGATCGGCTTTGGCTTGCCGGCGGTGCTGCTGCTGCGTTTGTCGCTGGGCGATGCCGGCGAAGATGCCGGCAGCTTTACCGGGCGCTTTCTGGTATTGGCGAGGAACAGCTTTTCGCTGGCGGCACTGACCGCCGGGCTGGCTGCGCTGTTGGCGCTGCTGCTCGGCTTCGCCGCGCGCGATGGGCACAAGCTGCCGAGATTGGCGAGCCGCGTCGTCGGTCTCGGCTATGCGGTGCCGGGCTCGGTGATCGCCGTCGGCGTGCTGATTCCGGTGACCCGGCTCGATCATTTGCTGGCCGGCCTCTGGCAGCAAATGACCGGGGCCAATCCGGGCCTGATTCTGACCGGGGGCATCGCCGCACTGGTGTATGCCTATCTCGCGCGTTTCCTGGCGATTGCGCTGCAGACCGTGGAGGCCGGGTTGGGTCGCATCACGCCCAGCATGGAGTCGGCGGCGCGCAGCCTCGGCAGCGGTCCGGGGGAAACCCTGCGCCGCGTCCATCTGCCGTTGATGCGCGGCAGCCTGCTGACTGCCTCGCTACTGGTGTTCGTCGACGTCATGAAGGAACTGCCGGCTACTCTTGTGATGCGTCCCTTCAACTTCGACACGCTGGCGACGCAGACCTTTACCCTGGCGGCCGACGAGCGCCTGGCCGAAGCTTCAGGCGCGGCGCTGGCCATCGTCGCGGTCGGCCTGCTGCCGATCATCCTGCTGGCCCGGCAGATTGCCGCCGGGCGCAGCGAGGTCAGTTCCTGCTAGAGCGACTTGTGGGTTCCGTCGCACAGCGCGCCGTTGGCGCTGTGCTTGCAGCCGCAGAAATACACGGTCTTGCTCTCTGCGGCGGTGTACTTGACCGGATTGAATTCCGAACCCTTGTGGCTGCCGTCACAAAACGGTTGCGACTTGCTCTTGCCGCAGGCGCACCAGTAGTAATCCTTGCCCTTCTCTACATCGACGGCGAAGGGGTTTTTTGCGGCGATCTCTGGCTTGGACATGCTGTTCTCCGGTTCTGGTTGGCGAAGACCGGACTATAGAGACATTCGTCATGGCAAGAAATCCCGGTTCAGGAACAGATTGTTTCGTTCGGATGAACAGTGGCCGACAAGAGTTGGCGCTGGCGCTACGGCGATCGATCGGCCTCTATGCGCCCAGAGGCCGATCGATAGTGGCTATTTCCAGCCGGCGCGGTCGTAAATTCGCTGTGCGGCGGCGGAATTCTTCGCCAGGGTGGCGACCGGCAAGCTGTCGGCCTTGAACTTGCCCATGGCTTCCAGCGCCGGGTTCTTCACCGCGACGCTGGCGACGGCGGGCCATTCATTGTTGCCGTCGGCGAAATAGCGCTGCGCATCGTCGCTGGCCAGGTATTCGAGGAACTTGACCGCCGCTTCCTTGTTCGGAGCCGTCTTCAGCATGCCGCCGCCGGAGATGTTGATGTGGGCGCCAAAGCTTTTCTGGTTCGGCCAGATGATGGCGACGCGCTCCATCAGGCGGCGATCTTCCGCCTTGTCCGAGCGTAGGAGGCGGGCCAGGTAGTAGCTATTGGACACCGCCACGCCGCATTCGCCGACGGCGACGGCCTTGATCTGGTCGGTGTCGCCGCCTTTCGGCGAGCGTGCGAAGTTGGCGACGACGCCACGCGCCCACTCCTCTGCTTTGGCTTCGCCCAGGTGTGCGACCAATGAGGCCATCAGCGAGATGTTGTAGGGGTGACTGCCCGAGCGCGAACAGACCTTGCCCTTCAGCTTGGGACTGGCGAGGTCTTCGTAATTTTGTGCATCTTCGGCCTTGACCAGTTCCTTGTTGGCAACAATGACGCGGGCTCGGGTCGAGAAGGCAAACCAGTCCGGGCTGCGCAGATTGGGCGGAATGCGCTGCTCCAGCAGCTTGGACTTCACCGGTGCAAAAAGACCCAACTCGTCTGCCTTGGCAAGGCGCGCTGCATCGACCGTGAGGAAAATGTCGGCCGGACTGTTGGCGCCCTCGTTGCGGATGCGTTCGAGCAACTCGTCTTCCTTGGCTTCGATGCGGTTGATCTTGATGCCGGTCTGCCGGGTGAAATTGGCATAGAGCGCTTCGTCCGTCTGGTAATGGCGGGCCGAGTAGAGATTGAGGACTTTTTCCTGTGCCGAGGCAGTGGCAGTTACGCTGAGAGCAAGCAAGGCGAGAAGCAGGCGAGATAGGTTCATAGTGTTCAGTTCCAGGCCGAGTTGAGATTCTTAAGAATTGTATTAAGAATCATTCGCAATATCAAGTCAAAATAAAACCAGCGCGCGGCTGGTATCTGGACAGGTGCTAGGGCTGGTCGGGATTAACGCGACGAGCTCCATTGAAGCGTTTTTTCCAGTAACCCTCGCTCAGGTCTTCGATGCGGACATGTCCGCCGCTGCGCGGTGCATGGACAAACTGGTTGTTGCCGAGATAGATGCCGACGTGGGAGAAGGCGCGGCGCATGGTATTGAAGAAGACCAGGTCGCCGGGGCGGAGCTCGTCCCGGCCGATGGGGTCACCTGCCTTGCTCATTTCCTTGGAACTGCGCGGCAGTACCAGCCCCAGGCCTTCGCGGAAGACATGACTGACGAAACCGGAGCAATCAAAACCGGCTTCAGGCGAACTGCCGCCGCGCCGATAGCGGATGCCGAGCAGATCCATGGCCTGATCGATGGCACCCTGTGCAGTTGCCGTGGCGCGGTCCACGAAGGACACCTGCGATGGCGGTGGAACCAGAATCGGTTCGTCGGCATGAGCACAGGGGGAGATCAGCACGGCGGCGAGCAGAAAAGCTCTCACCGCATGGATGGGTAGGCCTTGCATGGGGGCGGACTATAGCCCCGACCGGGATAGGCTGTAAACCCCACATTACATGCTGATTCAGGGTCTTGTAAGTCTCGGCTGTCTATAATCGATCGCTCCAGTCCGAATACGACAATAAAATCGGGTGCTGTCAAGGCTCGAATTCGAGGAGATTACCGTGAGTTTCAAGGCTTACCTGATCAATCAGGAGGAAGGCAAGATTGTCAGCCGATTCGTCGACCTGGACGAGTCGCAACTTGATCCCGGCGAAGTCACCATCGACGTGACTCACTCCAGCATCAACTATAAAGACGCCCTGGCGGCGACCGGGGCGGGACGCATCATTCGACGCTTTCCCTGTATCGGCGGCGTCGATCTCGCCGGCCGCGTAAAGGCCAGCACGGATCCCCGTTTCAAGGCCGGCGACGAGATCCTGGCCACCAGCTACGACATCGGTGTGGCACACCATGGCGGTTATGCGGAACAGGCGCGCCTGCCGGCCGACTGGGTAGTCAAGCTGCCGCCCGGTCTTTCCTTGCATGACGCCATGGCTTTGGGTACCGCTGGCTTCACGGCGGGATTGGCAGTGGTGCGCATGGAGCACGACGGATTGGCCCCGGACAAGGGGCCGGTGGTGGTGTCGGGCGCCACCGGCGGGGTCGGCAGCATTGCGATCGAAATACTTGCCAAGCGCGGCTATCACGTCGTCGCCCTGACCGGCAAGGAGGCCGAGAGCGACTATCTGAAAGGCCTGGGAGCCAAGGAGGTGCTGCTGCGCCAGTCGCTCGACCTGGCCAAGATCAAGCCGCTGGCCAAGGAAACCTGGGCCGGCGCGGTCGACAATCTGGGCGGCGATGTGTTGGCCTGGATGGCCAGCACCATGCAGGTGGGCGGAACGCTGGCCTCGATTGGCCTCGCCGCAAGCTTCAGCCTGAACACCACGGTCATGCCTTTCATCCTGCGCGGCGTCAGTCTGCTCGGAATCGATTCGGTAAATTGTCCTATGGCGCTGCGGGCGGAAGTGTGGCGACATCTTGCGACGGACATGCGCCCGGCCCATCTGGCACCTGGCTCGGACCGGATGATCCGCGACATTGCATTCGCCGATTTGCCATCGGCATTTGACGACTATATCCAGGGGCGGGCCAAAGGCCGTGTCGTGGTCAATATTGCGGCCTGAAGTCAGCAAGCGTTTACCCTTACAAAAAAATTCAGCGAGGAATGTCATGGGAAAATACAGCGAGTTTTACAAGCGTTCCATCGAGCAGCCCGAGGCCTTTTGGGCTGACGAGGCGAAACTTGTCGATTGGCACAAGTCGCCACAGACGATCCGCGATTACAGCAAGCCGCCGTTTGTAAAGTGGTTCTCCGGCGGCGAAATCAACCTCTGTTACAACGCCGTCGACCGCCATGCCGCCAAGCGCCCCAATGACCGCGCACTGATCTACGTCTCGACCGAGACCAACGAGGAGAAGATCTACACCTTCGCCGAGTTGAAGGCGGAAGTGATGCGCATGGCGGCGCTCATGCAGTCGCTCGGCGTGGTCAAGGGCGACCGCGTGCTGATTTATATGCCGATGATCGCCGAGGCGACCTTTGCCATTCTTGCCTGCGCGCGCATCGGTGCCATCCATTCGGTGGTGTTCGGCGGTTTCGCCTCGGGTTCGCTGGCAACTCGCATCGACGACGCCAAGCCCAGGCTGATCGTGTCGGCGGATGCGGGCATGCGCGGCGGCAAGGCGGTGCCCTACAAGAATCTGCTCGACGAGGCCTGCAAGTTGGCCGAGTTCCCGCCCCAGAAGGTGTTGATGGTCGACCGCGGCCTTGACCAGAACTTTCCGAAGATTGCGGGGCGTGACGTCGATTACTCCAGTCTGCGCACCCAGCACATGGATGCCCAGGTCGACTGCGTCTGGATGGAATCCTCCGAGCCGTCCTACATCCTCTACACGTCGGGTACCACCGGCAAGCCCAAGGGTGTGCAGCGCGACACCGGCGGCTACGCAGTCGCCCTGGCATCGTCCATGAAGCATATTTTCACCGGCTTCGAGGGCGAGACGATGTTCTCCACCTCCGACATCGGCTGGGTGGTCGGCCATAGCTACATCGTCTACGGTCCGCTGATCGCCGGCATGTGCACCGTGATGTACGAAGGCACGCCGATTCGTCCGGACCCCGGAATCTGGTGGCAACTCGTCGAAAAATACAAAGTCAGCGTCATGTTCTCGGCGCCCACTGCGATTCGCGTGCTGAAGAAGAGCGACAACAGCTGGCTGCACAAGTACGACCTGTCTTCGCTGAAGCATCTGTTCCTCGCCGGCGAACCGCTGGACCAGCCGACCCACGAATGGATCATGGGCGAATTGAAGTTGCCGGTGATCGACCATTACTGGCAGACCGAATCCGGTTGGCCGATGTTGTCCGCCGTGCGCGGCGTCGAGGACACCAAGATCAAGTTCGGCACGCCGAGTTTCCCGGTTTATGGCTACGATTTGCGCATCTTCCGCGAAGACGGCACGGTGTGCGACGCCAATGAAAAGGGTATCGTCGGCATCGTCCCGCCGTTGCCGCCGGGTTGCCTGTCCACCGTGTGGGGCGACGACGAGCGCTTTGTCAGTACCTATTTCAGTCTGTTCAAGGAACCGCTGGTCTACTCCTCCTTTGACTGGGGCATCAGGGACGAGGAGAACTATCATTACATTCTCGGCCGCACCGATGACGTCATCAACGTTGCCGGCCATCGTCTTGGCACGCGCGAGATCGAAGAGGCGGTACAAGGCCACACAGCGGTCGCCGAAGTCGCGGTGGTGGGCGTCAATGATCAGTTGAAGGGTCAGGAACCGGTCGCCTTCGTGGTGGTCAAGGACGCGGCGCGGGTTGCCACCCTTGAATTGCGTACCGCGCTGGAGGCGGAGATCAAGAAAGCGGTCGACAACAGTCTGGGTGCCATTGCACGGCCGAAACGGATTCATTTCGTTACGGGCCTGCCCAAGACACGCTCGGGGAAGATGCTGCGCCGGTCGATTCAGGCATTGGCCGAAGGACGCGATGCGGGCGACCTGACCACGATCGACGATCCGTCGACCCTGGAACAGATCAAGGCGGCGCTGGCGGGCTGAGATCGTTTGATGACGGGCGCTTTCGCACCCAGCGTTTGAGTTCGTCGTCAAGCCGTTCTGCGAACAAGTGGATGGCAGTCGCCAATTTGGCGCGCAGGCTGCACAAAGTGTGAAAGTGCGGCTCGCCTGTCTGCGATCTGACATGATGTAGTGATTCATCGCTTTATGCGCGACGACTCGCAATCGGAAGGTTTGAAGGCATAATCCATACTTCTCTGTACGGTATTGGCGGGAATCTAATATGGATGGATCCGCGCGAGCTTTTCGACGGCCTGAAGCGAGGTGGACATGAGTCCAGGTGCCAAGTGGGATGGTGCCGATCGCCGCCAAGGCGATGATCCGGACTATGCTGGTCCGGAACGGCGTCTCGGGCTGTACGCGCGAGTCGATGGGGTCCGCGAGGATCTGCTTCACCACGATCCCCTGCTCGATTGCCTGGTCGAGCTGACGCGCATACATGGACGACCGAGTACCCCCGCGGCACTGACGGCTGGTTTGCCCCTGCCTGCCGAGGGATTGACGCCTTCCCTGTTTGTTCGTGCGGCGCAGCGGGCGGGGTTCGCCAGCAAGCTGGTACGGCGTCCTCTGGACAAGATAGACGTGGCCTTGCTGCCCGTCATCCTGCTACTCAATGGCAATGAAGCCTGCATTTTGCTGGACTGGGACGAGGACGGCGGCAACGCCAGATTGCTGTTCCCGGATACCGCTCAGGGTGCGGTATTGCTGTCGCGTGAAACTCTGGCGGCACGCTATGCGGGCATTGCGCTGTTTGCCCGGCCACATTTCCGCTTCGATCAGCGCACGCCGGAGGTAGTCGAAGTCGCCCAGCGGCATTGGTTTTGGGGCGCGATCATGGAACAGTTACCGGTCTATCGCGACATTCTGGGTGCCGCCGCCCTGGTGAATGTCTTTGCGCTGGCGATGCCGATATTCACCATGAACGTGTATGACCGCGTGGTGCCCAACAACGCGGTCGAGACGCTGTGGATGTTGGCTGGGGGATTGTTACTGGTGCTCGGTGTCGACTACGCCATCCGCTTGTTGCGGGGACACTTTGTCGATCTGGCCAGTTCCCGGATCGACCTGAAGTTGTCGGCTCTGATCATGGAGCGCGTGTTGGGCATGCGACTGGCCGATCGTCCGGCATCGGTGGGGTCCTTCGCTTCCAATTTGCGTTCGTTTGAGACCGTACGGGATTTCATCGCCTCGGCCACCGTGACCGCCGTGATCGATCTGCCGTTCGCGATACTTTTTTTATTGGTCATTCTCTGGATATCCTGGCCGCTGGTGATCCTGCCGATACTCGGCATCATTGGGGTGCTGATCTATAGCTACGTGATCCAGTACAAGATGCGCGAACTGTCGGAAACCACTTTCCGCGCCGCGGCCTTGCGTAATGCCACATTGGTGGAAAGCCTGACGGCCCTGGAAACGATCAAGGCCAACGGAGCCGAGGGCCTGATGCAGGCGAAGTGGGAAAAGACAGCGGCGTTTCTGGCGCGGACCAGCGCCCGCCTGCGACTGCTTTCCTCGTCCGCCATGAACGGAGCCGCGACGCTGACGCAGCTGGTTAGCCTGACGATAGTCATCGCCGGGGTCTATCTGATACACGAGCGTTGGCTCACAATGGGTGGGCTGATTGCCTGCACCATGCTTGCTGGTCGCGCCATGGCGCCATTGGGCCAGGTGGTGGGTTTGCTGATGCAATTCGAGAATGCCAAGATGGCTCTCTCTGCGTTAGAGACGACCATGACGACGCCGGGCGAGCGCTCGGAGGAAAGTTCGTTTATTCATCGCCCTGAAATTCGCGGTGAAATCGAATTTCGTAATGTCAGCTTTTCTTATCCTGGCCACACTCAAGAAGTGTTGCGCGGTGTTTCGTTTCGCATCAGACCTGGCGAACGAGTGGTTGTGCTCGGGCGGGTCGGATCGGGCAAGACCACTTTGCACAAGCTGATGCTGGGGCTCTACCAGCCAACGGAAGGGGCGGTTTTCCTCGACGGCGTCGATTTGCGGCAGCTAGATCCTGCCGATTTACGGCGCAATGTCGGTTATGTTGAGCAGGATACGCTGCTGTTCTACGGCAGCCTTCGGGATAATATTGCTTTGCGTGCTCCTTACGCCGACGATCTGGCAATCGTCACTGCGGCCGAAGTCGGCGGTCTGACGGATTTCGTCAATCGGCACCCCGAAGGTTACGACATGGTAATCGGGGAGCGCGGCGCTTCGCTGTCCGGCGGCCAGCGCCAGGGCGTTGCGATCGCCCGTGCTGTACTGCTTGATCCACCGGTGTTGCTGCTCGATGAACCGACCAGTTCCATGGACTTCACCTCGGAAAGCCAGTTCAAGGAAAGCCTGCGTCGCTTCATGCAACACAAGACCATGATCATCGTGACCCACCGCATGAGCCTGATTGATCTGGCTGAGCGGATGATTGTTATCGACGACGGCAAGATCGTGACCGACGGCCCCCGGAAGCAGGTGGTCGAGTCGCTCCAGTCCGGGCGGGTTGGGAGGGCGACATGAGCCTTGAGGCTTTGGCGCAACGATTCTTGGGTGTGGTTGGCCGCGTTCGGAACTGGCTCGAAGTGATCCGGTTGCGGGTGCAGCCGAGCGTGGACCGCTGGTTGGCCGACTGGGAAGAGAATCCGGAAATTCGTGAGGCGGATTTTGTCAAGGATGCCGACTACTTCATGATCCACCAGGAGCCGTTGCGGGCTCGGGTATTGGTCAGGACCATCTTGATTGCACTGGCGCTGTTCGTCATGTGGACGGCGGTCGCCCTGGTCGACGAGATCACCAAGGCCGACGGCAAGGTGATTCCATCAAGTCAAATACAGATACTGCAGAGCCTGGACGGCGGGATCGTGGTTGAAATCAACGTCACGGAAGGCCAGGTTGTCGATGCGGGACAAATTCTATTGCGCGTCGACCCGACGCGCTTCGAGTCATCGGTACGTGAGAATCGTTCGCAGTACCTTGCGTTGACAGCAAAGGCCGCACGTTTGCGTGCATTGGCCGAAGGATTGCCTTTCGTTCCTCCACCGGAAGTGCTGGTTGAGGACCCGAAAACGGTTCAGGATGAACAGCGTCTGTATGAAACTGCGCGGTCGAACGTCGAGGCACAGATATCGATCGCTCGTCAGCAATTGGTGCAACGCCAGCAGGAACTCTCGGAAATGCGTGTCAAACGCGAACAAGCCTCCCAAGCATATGAACTTACGGCCAAGGAATTGACGCTTACCAAACCGTTAATCAATTCGGGGGCGGTATCCGAAGTCGAATTACTGAGGTTGGAGCGAGATACGACTCGTTTCAGGGGTGAGCGTGACATGGCCGCAGCACAGATATTGCGCTCGCAAGCGGCGATGGCGGAGGCGTCACGCAAGATCGAGGAGATCGAATTGAACGCCCGCAACGAAGTGCGCAAGGACCTTGGCGACACCATGGCCAGACTCAACGCCTTTACCGAAGGTGGAGTGGCTCTCGCCGACAAGGTGAAGCACGCTGCAGTACGCTCGCCGGTCAAGGGTACCGTCAAGCGGCTTCTGGTGAACACGGTGGGTGGGGTTGTACAGCCCGGGAGAGACTTGATCGAGGTTGTGCCACTCGACGACGCATTGATTCTGGAAGCCAAGGTCGCCCCGAAGGACATCGCTTTTTTGCGTCCCGGCCAGCCGGCCATGGTTAAGTTCACTGCCTATGATTTTTCCACATATGGTGGCCTCGAGGCGAAACTGGAGCATATCGGCGCAGATTCGATCACGGATGAGAAAGGGAATACCTTTTTTCTCGTCAAGGTGCGTACCAACAAGTCCTCTCTCGGTGCCAATTTGCCTATCATCCCCGGAATGGTTGCCGAGGTGGATATCATCACCGGGCAGAAGAGCATTCTTGCTTATCTGCTGAAGCCGGTGCTCAGAGCCAAGCAGGGGGCGCTGACTGAGCGTTGAATGCAGTGCCGTCTCGTTCATCTCGCCCCATTCAGCATCTTTTTGTGTCTCCGTCGGGAGCGGCGTTGCCGCGCTGGTTGCAGGCGTTTCCGTCGGCGGCGGTAGCCTGTCCTGGAGCTTCGATCAAACTGCCATCTGCTGCGGCACTCGTGTGGCTGAGACTTGATGATGGCCCCCCGGCGCTGGAGCAGTTGACCGCACTGCGCAAGGCAGTCGGCGCTACCCGCATTATCGTGCTGGCGAATCGTCCTGACAGCGAAGAAGCGCTCGCCATGTTTTCAGCCGGTATTCGCGGCTACTGCAATGCGCACGCAACAGCGCCGAATCTGCGTCAGGTCGCAAATGTTGTCCGGGCTGGTGGATTATGGATTGGTGAAGCGCTGATGCAGAGGTTGCTTGCATCTACTCAGGCAGCCATGGCAAGAATTCCGACAGCTAAGTTGCCGCTGAACGAACCTCACCGCGTTGACCATTTGCCTGCCTTGACCAGACGTGAGCAGGAAGTAGCTCGCTCGGTTGCCAGGGGTTCCAGCAACAAGGAAATCGCCCGTCAGCTGGATATCACCGAACGTACGGTGAAAGCTCACGTAGGTTCTGTGTTCCGGAAACTCAATGCGCGGGACCGACTACACCTTGCCTTGATCATCAACGGCCAACGGCCGACCTGATTCCCCCGATACTGTCCTTTGGTCCAATAGCGGGTGTTGCTTCCTGCAGGTAGAGTCACGAGCATTCCATAGTCTCGTGCGGAGCAATCATCATGGCTGAATCAGGCGCATTTGTTGGCAAGGTCTCGTTGGTTCAGGGACAGGTCTCCGCCAAGGGGCTCGACGGTGCGACGCGCCTGCTAAAGGTCGGTGATCCGGTGTACGAGGGGGATGTGATCCAGACCTCTGAAGCCGGTCGCGTCGAGTTGGCCCTTAATGACGGTACTGCCTACTTTCTCCGCAATCGGGAAGCTGTCACGCTGGACGACATGGTACTTGGTGGCCGGATACTGGATGCAAAGGAGGCTGCCCTTTTGCCGCAACGTGCTGGCGAACTGGATGATATTTCCCGCGCGATTGCAGAAGGTAATAGCCTCGACAGACTTCTGGAAGAAACTGCCGCAGGTCGTGCGGGAATTGTTGGCAATTTGGATGATAGCCATTCGTTTGTTCAGTTGTTGCGTATTGTCGAGGCCATTGATCCTTTGGGGTACGCATTTGGAATCAGGGATGGAGGACGGCTGGGCGACATTCCTGGCGAAGACGTCTTAGGTGCCGAGGAGAATGCGGAACGAGGTTTTGGGAACGCGCCGATAGGGGAGGTGCCTGAGACGACCATCGTGACCCTGACCGCCTCGGCGGCGAGCGTGACCGAAGGCGGCAGCATCATCTACACCGCGACGGTGAACAACCCGGTCACCGGCAGCCCGCTGGTGGTCACCCTGGACAACGGCAAGATCATCACCATCGCCGTGGGCGACAGCACCGCCGACAGCACCGCCTACACCGTGCGCGCCGACGACGCCTACCTGCAGGGCACCGACACCCTGACGGTCGGCATCACCAGCGCCACCGGCGGCAACTTCGAAGCCAAGACGATCAGCAGCACGGTCAGCACCGACGTCACCGACGATGCCGATGCCACCATCGTGACCCTGACCGCCTCGGCGGCGAGCGTGACCGAAGGCGGCAGCATCA
>NZ_JASJPC010000024.1:0-48047 GCF_031426875.1 Sulfuritalea sp. | reverse complement strand
GCCGATGCCACCATCGTGACCCTGACCGCCTCGGCGGCGAGCGTGACCGAAGGCGCAACGGCGATCGGTTATGAGTTGGCATTGAGCAACACACCGCTCAGCGACGTAACCGTGACTCTCAGCTACAGCGGCACGGCGACAGACGGCAGCGACTTCACGGGTGTAACCACCGTGACGATTCCAGGGGGCAGCACATCGGCAAGCTTCGATATCGATACTATCGACGATGCCCTGGCCGAAGGAGCGGAGACCTTTACGATCAGCATCGCGGGAATGAGCGGTGGCGGCCTTGAATCATTGGTGGCAAATCCGCTGGCGAGCAGCGTCATGACGACGATTGATTCCAGCGACAATCCTCCCGTCAACACCGTTCCCGTCGCGCAGATTGTTGCAGAAGATACTGCCAAGGTGTTCAGCGATGCCAACGGCAACGCAGTCACAGTCGCGGACGTGGATGGCGGGACGCTCACCACGACGGTCGACATTGGAAATGGCACCCTCACGGCGGTCGCTTTTGCAGGCGCCACGATTACCAACAATGGGACGGGGACCGTCACGATCAGCGGTACTGCGGCAGCAATCAACGGCGCGCTGAACGGCTTGTCCTATGCGCCCGCCGCCGACTACAACGGTTCGGCGACCCTGACTGTGACTACCAGCGATGGAACCCTCAGCGACACCGATACGGTGGCGATAACGGTAACCGCAGTCGCCGACATAGTGGCTGACAGTCTGACCACCAATGAAGACACGGCCATCGTGGCCAACGTGATCACGGGCACCAACGGTGCCAGCGCGGACAGCTTCGAAGGCGCGCCGGTGCTGACCAGCGTCACCCAGGGCAGCAACGGCACGGTGAGCTTCACCGCGGCCGGTGCGGTGACCTACACGCCGAATCCGAACTACAACGGCAGCGACAGCTTCACCTACACGGTGACCAGTCCGGCCGGGGTGACCGAGACGACGACGGTGAATGTGACGGTGAATGCCGTGAATGACGCGCCGGTGGCAAACGCAGATAGCTATTCCGCAACTGAAGGCGTGGCCACGGTGCTGGGCAATGTGCTGAGCAACGATACCGATGTGGAGAGCAGCCCGCTTACGGCATTCCAGTTCGCTACAGATGGTGCATCGCCGGCAAGCCTGGTCAATGGCAGCAATGCGGTCACGACGCTTCTGGGCGGCACCGTGGTGATGAATACCGACGGCAGCTTCACCTATACGGCGCCGGCGCAGATGAACAACCCGACCGCCGTTCAGGACAGCTTCGTCTACAAGGCATCGGACGGCAGCCTGAGTTCGGGCTGGGTCACCGTGAATCTGGATATCACCGACTCGGCGCCGACGGCAGTTGCGGATACCGACGATGTAGGGCACAGCGCGACGACCTACGGCAATGTGATCACGGGCGCCGGCGGCGGGGCGGATACGCTCGGCGCCGACAGCGTGGCGATCAGCAACGTCGTCTTCGGCGGGACGGAAATTTCCAATACGCTGGTCGGCGACGTCAGGACGATAGTCACAGCCAGCGGCACGCTGACGCTGAACCAGCTTACGGGCGAATACAGCTACGAGGACACCACGCCCAATCTGGTGGTGGCGGCCACGACCAATGTTGCCGGCTGGAATGCCGCCGGTGTCGACTTGTTCGGCTTCGACGGCAGCAACCCCTATGTCGGCGGAGTCGCGGCCAACGGTCTCAATACGGCGACACTCGATGCCACGGCGGTAGGCAAGGTGCGCTTCCGTGACAACGCCGGCACGAACAACGATGGACTCGGAGTAGAGACCGCTGCCGGTACCAGCAACACCAACCGGATCGAAAACGCCGAGGCGTTGGTGGTCGACCTGAATCTGTCGAGCAAGTCCGCCACCGTCACCCTGACCGATCTGGCGACGGGCGAAACAGCGACCTGGTATGCCTACGACAGTTCAGGCAACTATGTTGGCACGGGAACGATTGCCGGCAACGGAACGAACATTGCAGCCGCAACCATCACCACCGCAAGTTCGTTCCAGCACATCGTATTCACTAGCACCGGCGCGACTTACCGCCTGAACGGCCTCAACGCAATTCCCGAAGTGCCGGACCAGGTGTTCACCTACACCCTGACCGACGCCGACGGTTCGACCTCGGCGGCCAGCCTGACCATCAGCACCAGCGGCACCAACGCCTCACCGACGGCAGTGGCTGACACGGGTGCGGTCGATGAGGACGCCACACTGACCGTGAACACCGTCAATGGCGTGATCCAGGGCGTGGGCACCGACACCGATGCCGACAACACGACGGCATCGCTGGTGGTCAGCGGCGTTACTGCCGGGATCGGCGGGGTGGCCCAGGGAGTTGGCGTTGGCACCACGGTGACCGGCAGCTACGGCACGCTGACGCTGAATGCCGACGGCAGCTACAGCTACGTCGCCGATCAGACAGCGGCCGACGCGCTGGCTACCGGCGTCACCGCCAACGACGTATTCAGCTACACCGTGACGGACCCCAACGGTGCCGTGTCCAACAGCACCACGCTGACCATCACCGTCACCGGCACCAACGATGCGCCGGTAGCCAACGACGACACGCTGGTTGCCACGGAAGACACGCCGGTGACCTACACGGCAGCCCAGTTGCTGGGCAACGATACGGACGTCGATCTAGACACGCTGACCATCGCCAGCGTCACCAGCGGCAGCGGCGGCACGGCGGTGCTGAACGGCGACGGTACCGTGACCTTCACGCCCAACGCCAACTTCAACGGCACGGCAGACTTCACCTACACGGTGACCGATGGCAGCCTGACTTCCAACACGGCCACCGTCACGGTCAATGTCGCGCCCGTCAACGACGCGCCGGTCGCCAACAACGACACTGTGGCTACCGTTCAGGGCACGCCGGCGACCTATACCGCGGCACAACTGCTGGGCAACGACAGCGATCCCGAGGGCAGCCTGCTGACCATCGCCAGCGTCACCAGCGGAACGGGCGGCACGGCGGTATTGAATGGCGACGGCACGGTGACCTTCACGCCCAATCCTGGTTACAACGGCATTGCAGACTTCACCTACACGGCGACCGACGGTACACTGACCTCGAATACGGCGACGGTGACGGTCAATATCGCGGCCGCGCCGGTGCTGGACCTGGATGCCAACAACAGCACCGCCGGCGGCAGTGGCTTCCTGACCTATTTCGACACTGCCACCGGCACTCCGGTCACGATTGCGGATGCCGATGTCAGCGTCACCGACATCGACAGCACCAACATCGTGAGCGCAACCATCACGCTGACCAACGCCCAGTCTGGCGATTTCCTCACGGTGGGCAGTCTGCCGCCGGGGATCACGTCCTCGATCGTCGGCAATGTCGTCACGCTGACCGGCCCGGCGTTCTACACGGATTTCCAGACCGCGATCAAGGCCGTCAGCTTCGATACCACGAGTCTGGATCTCACCGCGCGGACCGTCACGGTCAAGGTCAGCGATGGCCTGAGCGACAGCAATCTCGCCACCACCACCATCAACATGGTCGGCGTGAATACGCCGCCGGTGGCCGACAACATCGCTGCCAGCGGCGCCGAGGATACGGCCATCGCAGTGACCCTGACCGGAACTGACAGCGACGGCACGGTCACCGGCTTCGTGCTGAGCTCGCTGCCGGTCAATGGCGCCCTGTATCTCGATGCCGGGCTGACCCTGCTGGCGCCCACGGGAACGACGCTGGCCGCCACGGGCGAGACCGTCACGCTGTACTTCAAGCCGCTCGACAACTGGAACGGCAGCACCGGCTTCACCTACACGGCCTCCGACAATCAGGGTGGGACATCGCCCGCGGCAACGGCCGGCATCACCGTCACGCCGGTTTCCGACGGCACGCCGGTCGCCAACGACGACAGCATCACGGTGGCGGCGGGCACCACGACCTTCATCGGCATCGCCTCCCTGCTGGGCAACGACACCTTGTTCGACGGGGCAGCCATCACCGGCGTTACCTCGCCCAGCGGAACCCTGACGCCGGTGTATGCCTCCGGCGTCCTTACCGGCTACGACTACACGCCGACGGGGGTGGGGTCCGACAGCTTCGTCTATACGATCACCGACAGCGACGGACAGACCGAAACTGCGACGGTGACATTGAACGTGGTCGATGCCTCCGACGATTTCGGCACCGTGTATGAATCGGCGCTGGCGTCGGGAACGGGCGGCGGATCGGCCGTGGCCAGCGGCAACCTGCTGGCCGGCGGCGAACTGGGTTCGAGCATTACCGGAATTGTGTACAACTCGACCAATTACACGCCATCCGGCGGCGTCATCACCATCGATACGGGAGTCGGCATACTTTCGGTCACCGCAGCGACCGGCGCCTACAGCTACACCCTGAACGGCGTCACGACACACGGCGCGCCGGGCTCCGGTACCGACACCGCAGTCCTGCAGGACTTCACCTACACGACCGACGTCGCCACCTCCGCGACACTCCATGTCACGATTCAGGACGACAAGCCGATCGTCAACAATCAGCTGGTCGAAGTCTCCGAATCGGTGGTGCCGAAGTTCTCGCTGGTGCTGACGGTCGACGTCTCCGGCAGCATGCTGGACGACGTGCGCTCGATAGCGGCGGATGGCACGGTCACCCTCACCACGCGCATGGAAATGGCGAAAACCTCGCTGATCGCCCTGGTCGAGGAGTATTTCAACCAGTCGCCCGAGGTCGAGGTCAAGATCGTCGCCTTCGAGGCCACGGCATCGACGCTGAATGGCGGCAACTGGTACACCACCAAGGAGTCGGCGATCGCCGGCATCAACAGCCTGACTGCCAACGGCGGTACCAACTACGAGGCGGCGTTGAACCTGACCAAGACCGCGCTCGATTCGACCACGCTGGGCGGCGAGGAAATCGTCTATTTCATGTCGGACGGCAATCCCACCTCCGGCAACACGGTCGATCCGGTTGGCGCGACGGGTTACGACACCTACGTCAACAGCAACGGCGTCCGGTCGTTCGCCGTGGGCATCGGGACCGGCATCACCAACCTGGTACCGCTCAACGGCATCCACAATGTCGATGCCGACGGCGACGGCGTCAAGGACGCCGCCATCCTGGTGCCGGACATCAACAAGCTCGACGAAGAACTGCTGGCTACCGTGCCGACCGGCTACGGCGGCAACGTGGTGGCGGGCAGCGGCATCCAGGGCGTGAGCTTCGGCGCCGACGGCGGCTACATCCAGTCGATCAGCCTGCTGCTCGACAGCAACGATCCCGATTCTGTGCCGGAACAACTGGTCACCTTCACCTTCAACCCTGCCGGATCCGGCTCGATCAGCCATGACGCCGGGGCCTGGCTTGCGGGCTTCCCGCTGGCGGGCAGCACGCTGGCGCTCGATGCCGCCAAGGGCTTCGCCTACGGCGATCTGGTGTTCGATTTCACCACCGGCGACTACACCTATTTCACCGGGCTCGGCGCGATCGAGGGCACCAGCTTCGACATGACCTTCGTCGCCCGCGACGCCGATGGCGATATTGCCTCGGCGGTGCAGACGGTTTCGATCGTCGACGGCCAGCCGGTCGCCCGTGCCGACACCGATACCCTGCGTGGTCTCGATACCTTGATGGAAGGCAATGTGATCAGCGGCATCGGCACCGACGGCGGCGTATCGCTGGGCGGAACCCTGACGGCCTTCACGCCGCAAGGCAGCGGTGTCGATTCGATCCGCGATGACGCCACCGTCACCTCCATCGTGTTCAAGGGCGCCAGCTTCGACCTCACCACGCCCGGCAGCGGCAGTGCGGTCGGCGGCAGCTACACGATCAGCGGCGGTACGCTGACCTGGAGCCACGCCAGCAACGGCAGCGAACTGGTCTTCGACCAGGGCGGCTATTACAAGTACCTGCCGCCGAGCGCCGATATTCCGCAGCCGGCCGTTTCCACCGAACTGCCGGTGGTGGCGCCGGTGCTGATGGTATCGAACCCGGCAGTCGCAGAGAATGCCGGCTACGCGCAATTCACGGTGAGCCTGTCATCGGCCAGCGCCACGGCTACCACTGTCACGCTGTCGCTGTCCGGGTCGTCGGGAACCGGCACCAACACGGCAACCGCCGGAACCGACTACTCGAACACAATCCAGTACTCCACGAACGGCGGGGCGAACTGGACCACCGGCACCTCGGCCACCATCGCCGCCGGCCAGACATCGATCCTGGCCAGGGTTGCAGTGATCGACAACGATGCCGCGACGGAAAACACCGTGGAGAATTTCCGGCTGACGGCAACGCGCACGGCGGGTACCACCTCCAACACCGCCTCCACCGGCGTCGCGGTCATCACCGAAGACGACTCGTTTAGCGGGACCAGCCCGGCAGTGGCCAGCATCAGCGACGTCACCATCGACGAAGCGGCCGGCACGGCCAGCTTCAGCATCAGCCTGTCCAAGTCACCGGGCAACAATGTGACGGTTTCCTGGACCACGGCCGACGGCTCGGCCCAGGGCGGGACGGATTACACCGCGAGCAGCGGCACCACGGCCAACTTCACGACGACCAACTGGGCGACTCCGCAGACCTTCACGGTGCCGATTCTGAATGACGCGATATACGAGGGCACCGAGACCTTCTACGTGCAACTGACGCAGACCAGCAACGCCGCCCGCGCCATCCTCGGCGATGCCTACGGCATTGCGACGATCACCGACAACGAGACCGCCGGCGTCGATCCCAACCCGCCGACGACGGTGGTCTTGACTGCCGACCCGGCGAGCAGCGGCATTACGGTGCAGGGCATGGCCCGCGACAGCACCGTGATCGGCTCCGCGGCGGTCAACTTCAATGCCACCAACGGCGTCGGCGTCACCGGCAACAGCTACACTCTGATGGACAACCTCGAAACCGTGGTGTTCGACTTCGACCGGGCCACTTATGCCCACGGCGTCGAGCAGATGCGCTTCCAGTTGTATACCGCCGACACCAGCGGCTATGCGATTTCGATGACCTTCACCTTCTACGACATCGACGGCCAGGAAATCGGGCAGAAGGCGGTGGGCGGCATCAACAACGCGACCACCTGGTTCACCATGCCGCAGGAATACGCCAACATCGGCCGGGTGACCGCCTTGGTCGGCGACGATACCTACTACGCCACACCACGCGCGGCGATCCGGGCCATGGAGTTCGTGCCGAGCACCGTCGATCTGGCGGCGCCGGCGATTCCGATCGAGGAGATCCAATACACCCTGACCGATACCGACGGCGACAGCTCGACCGCCACCCTGTCGCTCGGCCTGATCACCAACCGTTATGCCGGCACCGACGCGGTGAACGACAGCATCACCGGCTCGGATGCCAACGACCAGGTCTCGGGCGGCGGCGGCAACGATGTGCTGGATGGCGCTCTCGGCAACGACATCCTGCTCGGCGGCGAAGGCGACGACCTGCTGTACGGCGGCGCCGACCGCGACGTCCTCGCCGGCGGCGCCGGAACCGATACGCTGCATGGCGGCGCCGACAACGACGTGCTGCGCGGCGACGACGGCGCCGACATACTCAACGGCGACGCCGGCGACGATCGGCTCGAAGGCGGGGCAGGCGACGATGTCCTGTCGGGCGGCACCGGCGCCGACACCCTGAGCGGCGGCGCCGGCGACGACACCCTCTCCGGCGGACTGGGCGATCTGGTATCCGACACCTTCGAATGGACCCTGGCCGACGCCGGTGCCAAGGGGGCGCCGGCGGTGGATACGATCACCGACTTCGATGCCGCGGCGGCGCCTTCCGGCGGCGATGTGCTGGACCTGCGCGATCTGCTGTCGGGCGAGAACCAGGGCGCCGGCATCGGCAACCTGGCCAGCTTCCTGCACTTCGAGAAGAGCGGCAGCGACACCATGGTGCACATCAGTTCCAGCGGTGGCTTCGGCAGCGGCTATACGCCGGCGGCCGAGGACCAGACGGTGATCCTGCAGGATGTCGATCTGTACGCCTTCGTCGGCAGCAATGCCACCGATCAGCAGATCATTCAGGACTTGCTGACCAAGGGCAAGCTGATCACCGACTGACGCCAGGAACACGCCGGCGCCGACCCGCAAGAGTTGGCGCTGGCGACACGGCGCTCAGCGCTCGGTGCTCAGTGCTCAGTGCAGCAGACGCGGCGCTGACTGCAGGGGTTCGCTGATGGCCCCGGCGCCGGCCGTCACGTCGAGGCTGAGGTTCCACTCCGCGACGACGGCGGCTTGCTGCAGCAGGCGGGCGAGCACATGCACCAGCCGTTCGTCGAGATCGAGGTTAATGCCCTGGCCTTGCTGCGGCAACAGCGTCAGGGTCTGGGTGCTGCCCTGCAGGGGCTTGACCGTGATGCGGGCCAGCAGCACGGGTTCGTCGCCCAGCGGAAACAGCGACCCTTCCTTGTACTGGCTGGCGAAATCGGCCTTGCCGACGGCTTCGCCATGCGCCAGTTCCGCCAGGGTGTTGCGCGTCAGCGGATCGCTCGTCTTCAGCGCGCTGAAGTCGTCGGCCATTTTCATCAGGATGGGCCACAACAGGGCGAGGTAGCGGCGGGTAAGCCAGAAGCGGTATTCGGCATCGTCGTTGCTGCGGATGCGCAGCAACATCCGGTCCTGCCCCGAATCGTAGCTGGCGCTGAACTGTTCGAGTCGCGGTGGTTTGGTCATGATCCCTGTCTGCCGTCGGCGACCCTTACCCCAGGGCCGGTTGCACCATCGAATCCTACCGCACCGAGCACGGCGAATTCCGCTTCGCTGGCCACGCCTTCGGCGATCACCAGCAGGCCGATATTGTGCGCGATGGAACTGACGCCCTTGAGGAAGGCCTGGTTGCCCGGGTTGCTGTCGAGACGCCGGGTAAAGCTGGCATCGACCTTGATGTAATTCAGCCCCAGGTCATGCAACTGTCCGATCTGGCTGAACTGTCGTCCGAAGTGCTCGACGCCGACCTGGCAGCGATGGCTGCGGAGCAGGGCGCAGAGGCTGCGGAAGGCATCGACGTGTTTCAGCACACCGGTTTCGGCAACCTCGATCCACAGTCGGCCGGCGGCCTTGTCATGCTTGTGCAGCAGGACGCCGAGCCGTTGCCGGAAGTCCGCGGTCGCCATCGAGCTGGCGGACAGGTTGATCGCCAGGCCGCTCAATGTCGGTTGCTGCTCCAGCGTCGCCAGCCCCAGGGCCAGTGCGGCGAGATCGAGTTCCGGCGTGCGGCCGAGCCGCTCGGCAACCGGCAGGAAGCGCCCGGCCGGCAGCCATTCCGCGTCCGCATCGAGCTTCAGGCGCAAGGGGCACTCGTCGTGCAGCAGGCGGCCCTGCATATCCACGACCGGAAACGAGACCAGGCGCAGCCAATCGCGCTGCAGCGCCCGCGTGATGATCAGCGACCACTCGTCGGCACTGCGCGGCACGTCGTCATCGGCCTCGATCGCCGCTTCACGAACGCCATTGACGCCGTCGGCCTCGGCGGCGATCAGGGCCGCATCGACCTGCGACAGCAGCAGGCGCAACTCCGTGCCGCGGCGGAACACACCCATGCCGATATAGGCCGAAGCGCTGCCGTCCACGAAGGCTTCCATGGCAACGATCAGCGTTTGCAGCAGCGCCTCGGCGACTTCACGCCCGGCCTTCTGGTCCGGCAACAACAGGGCGAAGTCGGCGCCGTTCATGCGCGCAGCCAGGGCCTCCGGATTCGCCGTGGCGCCAGCGCCAACTTTCTCGGCCACGCGCCGCAACAGCTCGTCGGTGGCCTCGCGCCCCAGCCGCTTGTTGAGGCCCACCAGATCGGCGACGCGGATCAGGAACAGGGTGCCGCCGGTGGAGTCTTCCCCCTCCAGCGACGAGCGCAGCTGGGAGATGAAGAACTCGCGATTGATCAGGCCGGTCAGGGGGTCGAAATTCGCTTCGCGGCGCACGGTTTCCAGCCGCGCCGCCTCTTCCTCGAACATCGTCTTGAGCCTCGCCACAGTCGCGTTCATGGCGCTGGCGAGCTGGCGCAGCTCGGGAACGGCGGGTTCCGGGATGGTGATGAAACGGCGATTGGTGATCGCCGTGGCCTGGTCGATCACCGCCTGCAGGGGCCGCCGCAAACGGCGCAGGATCAGGCTGCCCAGATAGCCGCCGATGAAACTGGCGAGCGCCAGCGCCGCGATCATTTCGCGGGTGCTGGTCCATAGCGCCTCGTAGGCAAAGCGGCTGTGGCTGACCAGGGTCACCGTGCCGAACTGGGTCCAGCCGCTGGTGATCTGCGCCTCGCCGGGAGTGGACTCGATCGGCAGGCGCTGCACGAACCACTCGGGCGCGCCCGCATCGCCGGCCGCCGCCACGCGTTCGATCATCAGCTTGCGCTGCGGGTCGTGGATGCGGATCGATTCGTAATGGCCGCTGTCGAACAGCGCCGCAACGGCCAGTTCGACCGTCACCGGGTCCGGGTTCTGCTGGCTCAGCGAAAGCGCCAGGGCCGAGGCATTGTCGGCGTTCTTGATGCTCAGTTGCTGCTCCAGATAGGCGCGCGCCGACAGCAGCGAGGCAAACAGGCTGCCGGCCAGCGCCAGCAGCATGCTGAGGATGATGGCAAGCCATAGTTGGCGATACATCGACATGACGGTTCCCCCTTAACTTTCTGTGTTCTGCATGGTCAATCGAATCCTTCGCCGCGGGCTCTTTGCAGCAAGTCCTGCCAGCGCGACAACTGGCCGGTGCCGCCGGCGCCCTTGGCGGCATTGCCGGCCACGCCGCTCCAGATCGCCTCGCTGTTGAAGCTGAACACCGGCTGCAGGTCCTTGCGCTGCGAGGCCGGCCTGATCTCCGGCACCAGGTTGTCCAGCACCAGCGGTTCGGCGTTGGGCGTCGGGTAATAGGCCAGCACCATGTGCGCCTGCAGATAGGGACCGGCGGGACCTTCGAGCCTGGCCTTGACGTAGACCAGGCGCAGCTTGGCCACGGGCACCCCGGCATCCTTGAGCGAGTAGTACTTGATGATCGAAAAGTCCTCGCAGTCGCCGCGGCCCTGGCCGATGGTTTCCAGCGGCGTGGCCCAGTAGTCGCTCTGATTCCATATCGACAGGTCGTCCTCGAAACCGATGTTGCGATTGATGAAATCGTTGATCCTGACCAGCTTGTCCTTTTCCGGCATGGAGCGGGATCGGGTTTCGGCCAGGGTCTGTTGCCAGTCGCGCAGGAACGCAACCCGGGCCGGACCGAAGCGCTCGCCGAGCAGCCGCTGCAGGCGGTCGAAGTCATAGGCTTGCACTACGGAGACCGCCAGGGCCAGCAGCAGGCAGCGCCAGACGTAGTGGAATCGTGACACGAAGCGGAAATGGGCGGTTTTGCAGGCTATGATCTTGGCGCGGCGAAATGCATGACAATGAATATAATCGCACGTCTTCAATCAAAAAATTGGATTGTGATCATCCGGATGGGAGTTTCGCGGCAGGCCTTGCTGTTGGGAATCGCTTTGCTCTTCCTGCGCGGTGGCGCAGCGCAGGCGGCCGCCCCGCAGGCGACCGCCCATATGACCCTGCAGGAGGTGGCGCAGAAGGTCGTGCTCAACAATCCCGAGGTTTTGTCGAAGTGGCATGCCTTCAAGTCGGCCATCGGCGACGTCGATGTGGCGCGCGCCGGTTTCTATCCGAAGCTCGACTACACCACCGGGGTGGGCAAGGAGACGCTGCGCCAGCCGGGTGCCGCCGATCGCGAATACAGCCGCAACGGCTATACGCTGACGCTGAACCAGATGCTGTACGACGGCTTCGCCACGGCCAGCGACGTCAAGCGTCTGGACAAGGCGCGCCTGACGCGCTATTTCGAACTGCTCGATGCCGCGGAACTCGCCGCGCTGGAAGCGGGGCGCGCCTACTACGACGTCATGCGTTATCGCCTGCTGATGTATCTGGCCGAGAACAACTACATCGAACACCGCGCCAGCTATGAGCAACTGCTGCGCCGCGCGCAGGCGGGAGCAGGGCGGCGGGTCGATGTGGAACACGCCGCGAGCCGCCTGGCCTTGGCCGAATTGAACCTGAATACCGAGGCGGCCAATCTGCACGACGTGATGGCGCGTTTCATGCGCATGGTCGGCGAACGGCCGCCGGCCGTGCTGTTCGGCCCGGCGGGCCTCGCCGCCGATTACCCGGTCAGCGAGCCGGAGGCCTTGCGCATGGCTTTCCGCCAGAATCCGGCGCTGCGCGCCGCGGTGGAAAATGTCGAAGCGGCGCAGCACGATATCGAATTGCGCCGCAGCGCGTTTCACCCCAAGCTCGATCTGCGCATGCGCAACGAGAACATCGGCAACTACCAGGGCGTGACCGGAACGCGCCAGAACAACGTCGCCGAAGTGATTCTCAGCTACAACCTGTTCAATGGCGGCGCCGACATGGCGCGCCAGCGTATCTATGCCGAGCGCAAGAACCTGGCCCTGGACCTGCGCGAAAAATCCTGCCGCGACCTGCGCCAGACCCTGTCGATCGCCTACAACGACGTGGTGCGCCTGAAAGCCCAGTTGTCCAACCTCGATCTGCAGGTCAGTTCGATCGAAAAGACGCGGGACGCCTACAAGGCCCAGTTCAATATCGGGCAGCGCTCGCTGCTCGACTTGCTCGATACCGAGAACGAACTGCTCAACGCCCGCCGCACCGCCGTCAATGCCGACATGGATCTGGCGCTGGCCTATCTGCGCACCCAGGCGGGAATCGGGCGCCTGCTCGAATTTCTCGGTTTGAAGCGGATCGACGAGCAGGACAAGCCGGACCCCAATGAGCTGGCGACCATCGTCGAATCCGAGATCTGTCCGCCGCAAGCGCCGGGCAGCTATCTGGTCGATCTCGAAGCCCTCACGGCAAGAGCGATGGTCCTGATGGAGGCATCCCGCCCAGCGGCCGCCGATACGGCCCCGGCGACCTCATCGCCCGGCCCGTCGAACTCGGCGCCGCCGCGTTCCCCGGCACCAGCGCCTGCGCCTTCCGCGGCGCCTGCGCCGGCACCGCGTCCCCCGGCCGTGTCGGCTGCCGTCAAACTGCCGACGCCGCCTGTCTTGCCGCCGTCCGCGCCCGGCGCCGTGACGGCAGTCGCGCCGTCCTCCCCGGAGATGCCGCCCCTGGCGCTGGCTGTCGCCGACAAGCTGCCCGGCACTGCGCCCGCGCAGCCCGGGCAAGCGCAGCGCAAGCTGCTGGGCGAACGGGTACAGGCCTGGGCTGCCGCCTGGTCTGCCCAGGCCTATACGGCCTATGCGGATTTCTACGCACCTACATTCGTCCCGGCCGACGGAGCGAGCCGCGACAGTTGGGCAAAGCAAAGGCAACAGCGCTTGTCCCGGCCGGCTCAGGTCGCGGTCGAGATCAGCAATTTCCGGCTGAAGGAAGTGGCAAAAGACGTCGCGATTGCCGAATTCGAGCAGCACTACCGTTCCGACAGCTACAGCGACAGAACCCGCAAGGCGCTCAAGTGGGTCAGGCTGGGCGGTCAATGGCTGATCCAGCAGGAAACCGCGCGCCCGCTGGCGGCGAGTGTCGCCAGTCGGCGAAAGGCGGAACAATGAGACCCTGGGGACGACTGCTGTGCGGCCTGTGGGCGCTGCTGCTTGCCGCGCCCGTTGCGCTGGCGCAGGGCATGACCCGGCCCAGCCTGGAAAAGATCCGCGATTACGGCGCCATCTACGTCGGCCATCGCGAAGCCTCGATTCCGTTTTCCTACATGGTGGGCGGCGAGGCGGTCGGCTATTCGATGGATCTGTGCGACCGGATCGTCGAGGCGGTCAAGACCCGGCTGGGCGACCCGGCACTGAAGGTGGTGCGGGTGCCGGTCACCAGTTCCTCGCGCCTGCTGATGCTGATGACCGGGGTCATCGATCTCGAATGTGGTTCGACGACCAATACCAGGATACGCCAGCAGTCGGTGGCCTTCGGCCTCACCAGCTTCGTGTCCGGCGTCAAGGCCCTGACGCGCCGGGATACCGGCATCGAGCGCATCATCGACCTGAACGGCAAGGTGGTGGTGACCACGGCTGGAACCACCACCGAGCGCGTCGTCAGGACGGTGATGGCCACGCGCAATACGTCGGTGCGCGCCAAGTCCGCCAGGACGCATCCGGAATCCCTGTCCATGGTGCTGTCGCGCCAGGCCGATGCCTTCGTGCTCGACGACGCACTGCTGGCCGGCCTGCTGGCGATGTCGCCGGACGCAGCCAGGCTGAAGTTGCTGGAGGAAAACTTCGGTTTCGAACCCTACGGCCTCGCCCTGCGCAAGGACGACCCGGAATTCAAGCAACTGGTGGATGACACCCTGCGGGCAATGATGAAAAGCGGCGAAGTGGAAAAGCTCTACGCCAAGTGGTTCCTGTCGCCGATCCCGCCGAACCAGGTCAATCTGCAGATTCCCATGAGCAACATGCTGAGGGAATTGCTGGCAAACCCCAACGACACCGGCATCTGAGGTTTCCCTGGCTGGCGAGGCCGGTCGTGGGGGCGACATCGATCTCCTTTCGATCGTCTTTGCACACATGACGCACTGCCCAAGCCCGCGTCCCCGCCGTGCCGCCAGCGCCAACTTTCAGGCTTGCCTCGACCTTTTCGCGCTCTTTGCAGGACGATGGTTTTGGCATTATTGATGTTTGCTCAAGGCCATGCCGCGTTCAGTCAGGTGTTGGCGGCACCCATCGAACCGGTGCTCCCGAATTGGGAACATTGCGCGCGACCACGGCAGATCTTCCAGTCGCCCTGGGGACATCGGACCTGATTGCGGCCTTCTTTCTTCGATTCGTAAAGCGCCTTGTCGGCGCGTACGACAAGATTGCCCTCCGTGTCGCCCGGCGTCCAGGCAGAAACGCCAAAGCTGCACGTCACTTTGCCGACGATGGGAAAATCCGCGGCTTCGACAAGGCTTCTGATTTTCTCGGCTGCGGCGATAGCCGCATCGCAGTCGTCATCCTTGAGCAGCAAGATGAACTCGTCGCCACCCCAGCGGCAGAAGAAATCGGTGGAACGAGTCTCCTTGCCCACCAGGTTCGACAAGGTTTTCAGAACCTCGTCGCCAACGTTATGGCCGTGTTCGTCGTTGATGTGCTTGAAATGATCGACATCGAAAATTATCAGCGACATCGGCATCTTGTTGCGGCGCTTCCTGTCCGCTTCCTCATCAAGAACCTTGGCGAACCGCATCCGATTGTGGATGCCCGTCAGCGTGTCGGTAGTTGCCAGGGAGTCCTTCTCGTTCAGTAACTTTTCCGCGACATCCAGCAGTCGGTTAAAACTCCGGGAAATGCGTCCGATCTCATCCGGCGACTGAACAGGCAGACGGCTTCTGAAATTCTTGGTGATCGAGATATATTCAATGCTCGCCAGTGCTCTATCAAGCGCGCGAATCAAGGTGGCGGTTGTCGACAGAGCCAAAATGAAGGCTGCCAAACCAACACCCAAGGTAATGATCACTCCCAAGTGCATTGCGTTACGGGACCGAGTAAGTTCCCCTTCCGCTTTCTGTTCGATCAACTCCAGCGAATGGTCCTCGGCGCGCTTCAGGCGGTCGATGGCTGCGGTAGCCAACGACCACCAGGTCTGCACATCAAGTTCCTTCGGCAACTCGCCGGTAGCGGCGATTTGCGTCACGACTCTCAGTGTCCGCGCAACCTCGTTGCCGGAGAGTTGGGCGGCCGTCGCCGCGTGCAGTTCCGGCGAGGGCGCCAATTCGAGCATGCGCATTTCTTCGTCGTAAAGGCTCTTGAGTCGGATCAGACCACTGATGACAGCCGGGTCGTCGTGCTTGAGTCCGATCCCGTAACCCAGGGTCGCACGCGTCTGCCCCAGATACTCTTTCGCTTTCATGAGATGGCCATGCGCGGTGACATCTACCCTGGGCACGGATGCCTCCGGCTCATGGGTCAGTCGGCCCATTTCGTCGAAAATATTCTGGAGCAAGCCCGTATATCCATCCCGGATTGTCAGCAGGGCGGCGCTGTCCGACGCCGCCACGGCGCGCAAGCGAACGAGAGAGTCATCAAGGCCGGCAACGCGGATGAGCGTTGCAGCCAGCCTGGAAAGCGATTCGTCCGTGCGGCGAAGTTGTTCGGCGAGCGCCTGATTGCTTGCGGAGAACTGCTTGATCGTCGCCAGACCCCGTTCCTTCTGCAACTCGTGAGTCGCTTGGGACAGCGCTCCGACTTCGGTGACGTTGCGCGTCACTGTTTCGATGGCCCGTGCTTGTGTCGCGTAGCTCCGGTACTGGAGCCATTGGGCGAAGAACATGCCCAGGATGGCGACAAAGCCAAGCATAAGAATCTTGTTTCTCAGGGTCATCGCTTATTGACTATCTGGGTTGATCAAGATACGAGGAGCATAAAGCATCGCACAGAGTTACGGTGTTTGCGATGGTTCGATGATCTGCAAGGCCGTTCGGATCGAATGGGTGTCGCGGGGTGTCGCGGGAGTTGCGAATCTCACCGGCTTGGCGCAAGGCATTGTCGATGGACGGCAAACCAGCGGCGGCAACTTCCCGCGCTTCAAGCTGGGCGTGGAAGCAAGCCGGCCGGGCAGCCACGCAACTCGCGCCTGTCATGTTGCGGCGAGGGGCTTGCTCGTCGATAGCCATGGAACCTCCCTGAATCAGGAAAGCTTGCTTACGGCTCGCATGGTACGCCAGTCCAAGGTCTCGGGCCCTCTTTTACCGGTGGATCGCGCCCATGGCCGCGGTCCCTGGGAACGCGAGCGATATTGGGCCCTGAGCGGTGGTTTATGACCGCGTCGCGCCGTGCCGCCAGCGCCAACTCTTGCGGCCGGATACCGGATACCCCTATCGCTTTGGCGTCTGCTTTGGTGTCTGCTGCGGTCTGGTTTCGAACAGGCCTTCGGCCCAGCCGCCGACCTTTGCCCCCACCGAGGTGCCGAAGCCGGGGCCCATGATGGCGGTGCCGACCGCCGTGCCGGCCATGCTTGCGCCGGTCGGATAGAGCAGGGGCGAGCCCAGCGTTCCGCCGACGTTGAGCGGCACCCTGGCGCTGGTACCCACCGCCTTGACCTCGGCATTGATGCGCCCCGACAGCGCCTTTTCCGGTGTGATGCTGAGCTTGCCGTCGGCGGCCAGCACGCCGTCGCGCACCCTGAAATCACTTTCCAGGCGCAAGGCGTTCGCCAGTTGGCCGGCGGCAGGCACCGCGGCGGAGAAGGTCGGCTTCGCACTGAGCCTGCCGCTGACGCGGGCGCCCGGCGAAAGCATGGCGGCGACCTGGCGCAACTCCAGTTCGCTGATGTCGAGATCGCCGTTCACGCGCAGGCCATTTTGCCAGTCGACGCTCATCTTCCCGGTGGCCGTGCCGCCATACAGGCGGGCGCTGATGGCATCCAGCCGCAAGTCCTTGCGGCTGGCCACGCCCTTGATGTCCAGTTCGCCGAACAGCTGCGCCGGTGCGGCCGGCAGCGTCCAGGCCCGGGCGCCCTGGATGGAGGAACTCAACTGGCCGCTGCTGTTATTTGTCGCCGTATCCTTCTGGAACATGCTGGGAACCGGCGTCTTCGGCTTCATGATCAACCCGCCGCTCGCGCTGTTCTACCTGCAGGGGCTGAATACCACGCCGGTGCACGCACACGCCGCGCTGTTCGGGGTCTATGGCTTCCTTGCCCTGGGATTCACGCTGCTGGTGCTGCGCTATATCCGGCCGCATTACCGCTTGCACCAGGGTCTGATGATGACCGCGTTCTGGGGGCTCAATGCGGGCCTGGCACTGATGATCTTCAGCAGCCTGCTGCCGATCGGCTTCATCCAGTTCCACGCCAGCGTAAGCCAGGGCCTCTGGTACGTCCGCAGCGAAGAGTTCATGCAGCAGCCCTTGCTGCAAACACTGCGCTGGGTGCGAACTTTCGGCGACGTGGTGTTCATCGTCGGCGCCGTATCCGCGGCCTTGCAGGTGGTGCTGGGATTGCCGGGCAGGACACCCGCGTTCACCGAGAAGGCCGGCTTGCCCATCCCGGGTGGTTGACGGGGACAGTCTGTTCCGGAATCCCGAACTTTTTACTCGTGCTTTGATGTACGGCGGCAATACGCATTGTTGGTGCCGCTCGGGGTTTTTCAGCCAACGACCGCAATGAAGTGTAACCGGCCGATGAGTTTTGATGACTGAGGAATATGATCCGTGCAACGAGGCTCGCTGAAGGCGGTTTTCTGAACGGCCGCTCCTCTGTCCATTGCGGCCATCAGAGTGTTTCATGGTGACGAGTGATTTTCGCCCACCACTGACGACGTTTGCGCGGCTGGGGCGGGCAGTGCCGGATTGACGATGCCACACCGAGAATTTCCAGGCATCACGCGGGCGATTGCGGAAAAACTTGAGCGGCTTTACGGCGAGAGTCCGGGAAAGCTTGCATTGACCTGTTTTCGTCCGTCAGGGATACTCCGCTCATGCGGTTGAATTCCCTAAGCTTCGACGCCATTGCGGCAAGGCTGACGAACGAATCGTTCGACCTGAACCTGCACGCGGCCGGGATTCGTATTGAGGAAATGCGGGACCTTCTGGCGAAAGCCTGTGCGCGGTACGTGATTGCAGCGCACCAATTTCAGGCCCTGTACCAACGGATCAGGCATCGCACACTCGGCCACCTGTCCGACGGCATCAATCGCGAAGTAAGCGATTTCCTGACGCTGTATTACCCAGTGGAAAGCCTCTGATGCCCAATGGCGCCTACGTGATCGCGATCGCGGGGCCGGTAGGCGCAGGGAAGACCACCCTTGCACAGGCAGTCGCGCACGAGCTCTCCGATGCGGCGATGCTCCAGTTCGACCATTACGAGCGGATCACCGAGCAGTCGATCGAGCAGGTCCGGGACTGGATGCAAGGCGGCGCCGACCTCGACGCGATAGCCATTCCGGGACTGGCCGAAGCGCTGCAGGCGCTCAAGGCAGGCCGCGCCGTGACCGATCCGATGACCGGGGCAACGATCCCGTCCCGCAAGTACATCCTGTTCGAGACCCAGTTCGGCCGGCGCCATGCGGCCACAGGGCGGCACATCGACCTGATGATCTGGGTGGACACGCCGCTCGACGTGGCGCTCGCGCGCAAGGTCCGGCAGTTCGCCGCGGCGCTGGAGGGGAGCGATCCCGCCGCAACACGCACGTTCGGCGCCTGGCTGCACGGCTACCTGGGCAACTATCTCGATGTCGTGGCCGGGCTGCTCCGGATGCAGAAGGAGTCGGTGGGCGCGGGTGCCGACGTGGTGGTCGACGGCGGACGCGAAGTATCGGCTCTGCAGCAGGAAATCGCGCGCCTGGTGCGGGAAAGATTGCCGTGATCGAAACCAAAACCGGAGTGAAGACCTTGGGCGGCTTCCTGCGCCTGATCGAAATCGATGCGGACGAAGCCGTCCGGCATGCGAACACCTTCGATCGAATCCGCGCCGGCGACCTGCAGGCCGTCATCGTCAACGGGGTCTATTCCCCGGCCGCCCTCACGCCCGTCGTCTCACAGTTGGAGCGCAACGAGCCGGCCTTCCTGCAGACCTGGTTCCCGGAAAAATTCCGCTCGTGGTTCTACGGCCGCAACCTGAATCTGGCCGAGCCTTCGCTCACCGGCTACTTCGACGAGGCGGCGCAATTCGAGCGGCAACTCGCGACCTTGTTCCCGGCGGGGGAAGACATTGCCGCGCGCGTTGCCGGCGTGCTCGCGTCGCTCGATCACGGCCGGCCGTTCGTTGCGGCGCCTGGGCCGCGGCCCGGGCAGCGCTACATGTTCACCACCCTGCGCGCCCACCAGGAGGGCGGTTACATCCCGGCGCACTTCGACAACGAGCAGGCATTGCGTCCTTCCTACGCGCACCTGCGCAGCCAGGTGGACCTGCACATGCTGTCCTTCGTGCTTACGCTGCAGATGGCTGAATCCGGCGGTGCACTGCAGATCTACGACCATCGATGCGACCCTGCGGACGCCGTGCCCATCAGCCTGGATGGCGCGCCCAAGCCGCAGCTTGAGGGACTTGCCGCGGTGTCCTTGCGGATCCCGCCGGGTGCGATGATCGTGCTCGACTCGGGGCGCTTCCTGCACCGCGTGTCGCCCGTGGAGGGCAAGCGCAAGCGCTGGACCGCGTGCAGCTTCATGGCGCTGTCGCGACAGCGCGACGCCATGTACTGCTGGGGATGATCGTGCAAGGACAGGTGCCGGCCTACTTCGATTACCTCATAGACGCCTTCCATCGCGGGGAAGCCGGCCGCTATGTGCACCTCGGGTACTGGAGTGCCTCGCCAAGTGCGACTGGCGAGAGCTTCGCGGCCGCGCAGCAGCGGCTGGACGAGAAACTCGCGGCCATGGCCGGCCTCGAAGCCGGGCAGGCGATCCTCGATGCCGGCTGCGGGTTCGGCGGCACGCTCGGCAGGCTCAACCGGCAGCTGTCGGGAATGCGGCTCGCGGGCGTGAACGTCGACCGCCGGCAGCTCGACATCTGCCGGATGCAGCAGCCCGCCAGCGGCAACCGGTTCGAATGGCACGAGGCCGATGCGTGCCGCTTGCCGTTTCCCGACCAGAGCTTCGACCGGGTGTTGTGCATCGAAGCCATGTTCCATTTCCGTTCGCGCCGGGAATTCTTCCTTGAAGCGGCGCGCGTGCTGAAGCCGGGCGGCGCGCTTATCGGTTCGGACATCACGATTGCGCTATCCGCGCAGACCCTTGAAGTACCGGGATTCTGCATCGAGGCGCCCTTGCAGGACGGCTACGGGCCGTGGCCGGATTTCTGGAGCGACGACGCGGACCACGCGGCGCTGGCGGACGCCGCCGGCCTGCGCGTGGCGGCGCTGCAGGATGCGACGGCCAACACGCTGCCGAGCCACGGGTACACTGCGCCGCACGACGCGGACGAAAGCCGCGACACCGGCAACGCGGCACTGCGCGCGGCGCTGATGCTGCGCTGGCTGCATCGCGAGGGGCACCTGCGCTATTGGCTGTTCCGCTTCGACAAACCCGCGATGGATCCGTCATGAGCGCCCCGCACGGCCGTCCGAAGGGGCGCAAGCCACAAGCCGGAGCCGCGCAGCGGCGAACCACCGTCACCCCCTGCCTTGGGCAGGGGGCTGGGGGGAGGGTAGTCCAATGAGCGCGCAGCGCATCGCGCTCGTGTGCATGACGCCCGAGCCCGACACCAACGAGCTGGGGCACCTCGACCTGCCGAGCTACGGCATACGCCGCATCCTCGCCACGGTGGTCGCCGATCCGGAACTGGCAGCCGCCAAGGTGGCGCTGATCGATTACAGGCGCGCGGACGTGGACGCCTACGTCGAAGCGCTGGCCGGATTCGAGCCGGACCTGATCGGCTTCTCGATCTACGTCTGGTCCACCCCCTGCATGGTCGAGGTCGCGCGGCGCATCCGGCAGAGGCTGCCGAAAGCTCTGATCGTTTTTGGCGGCCCCTCGGCGCGCACTCAGCTGTTCGACCTGCCGCCGTACGCCAACGCGCAGGCTTATCTGGATGCTGTCGTCAGCACAGAGGGCGAGGCGGTCTTCCGCGAGATTGCGCGCCTGCCGGAACTTACGCGCGCAGGATTGCGCTCCGTGCCGGGCCTGCACCTGCCGGCCTCCGGGGTCTGGCTGCAGACCGGGCACCGCGCGCCCACCGCCGACCTCGACGCGATCGCCTCGCCGTTCCAGCTCGGCCTGATGCCGGCCGGCTCGGTGGCGTATCTGGAAACCTACCGTGGGTGCCCGCTCTCCTGCCGGTTCTGCGAATGGGGCGCGAGCGAATCCTCGAAGGCCGTGTTTTCCACCGATTACATCGTTCGCGAGCTGGAGGCGTTCGCGCGCCAGGGGGCGCCTTCGGTGTTCCTGCTCGATGCAGGCCTCAACCTCAACGCGAAGGGCTTTCGCAACCTGCTCGCCGCAGAGTCGCGCGTGGGCTTCCTCAAATCGTCCCTCTTCTGGGCCGAAATCTACCCGACGCATGTCCAGGAGGAGCACCTGCAATTCCTCTCGCAGGTGGGCACGTCCTACCTCGGTGTGGGGCTGCAGTCGCTCGACCCCGCCGTGCTCAAATTGCACGACCGGCCGTTCGACCGGGGCCGTTTCGAGAAGGCCATGGGCCAGCTCACTTCGGTCACCACGGCAGAGATCCAGATCATCTTCGGGCTGCCCGGAGACACGCCGGAGGGCTTCCGGCGCACGCTCGCCTACGCGCGTACCTTCCCGGTGGCGGTGCGGGCCTATCACTGCCTCGTCCTGCCCGACGCGCTGATGTCGCGCGGGCGGCCCGGCTGGGACATGCGCTACGACCCGGTGAACCTGGCCATGATCTCGTGCCTGGGGTGGGGCGAGGAGGACATCCTGTCGATGCGCGCCGAGCTCGACCTGGAGACGGCGTCCTGCGGCGGAAAATCAGGAAAGTACTGGTGGTCGTTCCCGCGCAAGCCCTGAAGCCGGGTTTCCCTGCGAAGTCCGGGCCGCGCCGGTCCGGGCGCCGGGTGGCGCTGCTCGCGCGCTATCCCGAGCGCGACCGCGCCATGCCGACCTTCATCTCCAACCATGGCATGCGGATGGTCGAGGCGTCACTGCGATGCGCGGAACTCGACGGGCTGGAGTTGCGTATCTGGGATCTCGAGCAGGCCAGCGTCGGGGAACTCGCGCAGGAAATCATCGATTTCGATCCCGACGTGGTCGGATTCTCGACCTATATCTGGTCGTTCCCGTTCTTCGTCGAAGTCGCCCGGCTGGTCAAGGAGGACGATCCTGGCCGGCTCATCGTGTTCGGGGGCCCCTCGGCCCGGCCCAGCATGCTGAACCAGGCGCCGTTCCGCGCGGCGCGTGGCTGGGTGGATGCGCTCGTGATCAATGACGGGGAATTGACTTTTTCCGAGATTGTCGCGAGCGGCGATCGCAGCCCGCAGGCGCTGGCGCAGGTACAGGGCATAGCGCTGCCCGCCTCCGCGGGATGGATGGAAACGCCCGCACGCCCGGCGGTGGACCTCAACGAGATGCCTTCGCCCTACGCGATGGACCTGGTGACGCATGGCGGGCTCGCCGTGCTGCAGACCTACCGCGGCTGCCCGTTCACCTGCTCGTTTTGCGAATGGGGCACGCTCGAGTCGCCACGGCGCGTGCGCGGCGTGGAAGAGTTGTGCCGGGAGTTCGACGGCATGGCGCGCCAGCCCGTGGACGGAGCGATCCTGGTCGACGCGGGGCTGAACCTCAACCCGCATTCGTTCCGCAACCTGCGCGAGGCGACGCAGCGGCACGGGTTCCTCGAAAACCGCAACCTGATCTGCGAGGTCTACCCCGCCAAGGTGAAGAAGGAGCACATCGATTTCCTCGGCTCGATCGGGCAGTCGTTGGTCGGAATCGGCCTGCAGTCGTTCGACAACGATGTGCTGGCGCACGTGGAGAGGTCGTACGACGAGGCGCGGTTCGAGCAGACCATGTACGAACTGAAATCGGTCGCTGCCGTGGCGGTCGAAATCATCCTGGGATTGCCCGGCGATTCGCCGGAGAATTTCCGCCGCAGTTTCGAACGCGCGCGCAGCCTGCCGTGCGCGTTGCGCGTCTACCATTGCGTGGTGCTGCCTTCGGCGCTGATGGTGAGGGCGCCGGAAAGCGACGCCATGGACTACGACCCGGTCACGCTGAAGATGCGCTCCTGTCTGGGATGGACGGAGCGCCTGCTGCAGGCGGAATGCGACTTCGTCACGCGCTGCGCGCAGCGCGACGGGGGGCGCAGCGGGCAGTTCTTCTGGATCTTTCCGCCACCGGGCGGCAGCTACTGACCCGGTCGATGTACCGGCGCCGAAATCGACCTGGGCCAGTTCGCCGACGGGGATTCAGCATGGTAAGCGTTCTATGAGGGACGCCCTTGACGGCGCCAACGCGGTGGTCGCCGACCGAGATTCAGATCAAGTCACGGATTTTGCCGGACGCCAGGGCAGCAAGGCTTCGTAGTCGTCTGCCGATTTCGCCAGAGGAATTGCCCGGAACAGTCCGACGAGATAGCGATACGGATCGATGCCGTTCGCCTTGCACGTCTCGATGAGCGAATAGAGTTGCCCAAGCGGCTGCGCTATTTCCTTCAGCGCGATACAGCCCTGCAAGGCACGGTGCTGCGCATTTTCCTCTCCGTGATGGAACGCTGCCTGCGCGAACATAGCCGATGTACTGATTCCAGATAGTGGTCGGCGAACCGCCGGTCCGCACACGGCCATCAGTGTGCTCCTGGCGCATGGGCCCAGGCTTTTTCTTCGGCAATGGCCATGAGGTGCTTGTCTTTCGTCCAGATCGGGATGTTTCGGATCACGGCAGCGGCCAGCAGGTGGGTATCGACATAGCCGATACCACGCCCCATCAGGTGCTGCTGCTCGATGAAGAACAGGGTTTCGTCTTCGGTGGCGGCTGACAGCCGTGGGAGCGATTGAAGCAGGCCCAGCACTTCCGCCCGGTTGCGCAGATTGCCGCAAGCCAGTTCGCCGATCACGAAGTCGTGGGTACAGACGGCCTCGTTTTGCAGCAACGCAGCCAATGCTGGACTGCCGCTGCGCAAGTGATCGATCCAGATTGATGTATCGACCAGGATCACCGCTTGCCTTCGCGGCGGCGGGCGACACTTTCCAGCTGGGGCTCGGTACCGCCCAGCCGAGCCAGGCGACGGGCGCTTTCACGCTGGATAAGCGCGTTCAGCGCCTCCTTCAGCAGGGCACTGCGTTCCTGAACGCCAGAGAGCAGTTGCGCCCGGTTGAGAAGGGCTTCATCAAGCGTGACGGTAGTCCGCATAGTGTGACTCCTTACGATAGTGCATCACAATATAGCATCAATCGATGCCATAAACGATGCCCAGCTTGAGTCTGCGTACCGTCCTGACAAGTGAATGGAATGAAAACCTCGATTGTCCAGAATTGGCCGCGTCGCGCCGTGCCGCCAGCGCCAACTCTTGCGGCCGGGTGCCGGATACCCCTATCGTTTTGGCGTCTGCTTTGGTGTCTGCTGCGGTTTGGTTTCGAACAGGCCTTCGGCCCAGCCGCCGACCTTTGCCCCCACCGAGGTGCCGAAGCCGGGGCCCATGATGGCGGTGCCGACCGCCGTGCCGGCCATGCTTGCGCCGGTCGGATAGAGCAGGGGCGAGCCCAGCGTTCCGCCGACGTTGAGCGGCACCCTGGCGCTGGTACCCACCGCCTTGACCTCGGCATTGATGCGCCCCGACAGCGCCTTTTCCGGTGTGATGCTGAGCTTGCCGTCGGCGGCCAGCACGCCCGAGGCGATTTTCAGCTGCGTGAAGTGGCGGCTGCCCTGCGCGACCTGCAGATGCCCGGACAAGTGCTCGAAACGCGTTTCGCCGCCGCTGCTACCCTGTTTGAGCAGGCGCGTCGCGGCCTGCTGGATATCGACGCCGTGCAGCACGCCGTCGCGCACCCTGAAATCGCTTTCCAGGCGCAAGGCGTTCGCCAGTTGGCCGGCGGCAGGCGCTGCGGCGGAGAAGGTCGGCTTCGCACTGAGCCTGCCGCTGACGCGGGCGCCCGGCGAAAGCATGGCGGCGACCTGGCGCAGCTCCAGTTCGCTGATGTCGAGATCGCCGTTCACGCGCAGGCCTTTTTGCCAGTCGACGCTCATCTTCCCGGTGGCCGTGCCGCCATACAGGCGTGCGCTGATGGCATCCAGCCGCAAGTCCTTGCGGCTGGCCACGCCCTTGATCTCCAGTTCGTCGAACAGCAGCGCCGGTGCGGCCGGCAGGGTCCAGGCCCGGGCGCCGACGTCGATCAGATAGTTCGCGCCGTCGGGTTTGATCAGCACCTTGAGCTTGCCGTCGCGGGTGCTCACCGTCGCGTCGGCGGGTCTGCCCTCGTCGTCCAGGCCCAGCTGCGCATCGAAGGGACCGAAGTCGGTCTTGTCGAGCCGGACCACGGCGTTGTCGACACGGATGCGCAGGACGCGCACCGTCGCTGCCTGCGGCGGCCTGGCGGGGTCGGATTTGGCCAGGGCCAGCAGCAAGTCGATCGCCTGCCGCGTCACGACCGGGGAATCGATCTCGATACTGTCGATGACCCGGGTCGATTGCAGCAAGGACAGCAGCGCCGGAGTCACGCTCACGCTTCCCAGCCTGAGGTCGTCGCCCTTGCCGATCGCGATGCCGCCGATCGTGACATGCGGCAGCGGCAGCGCCGCAAAGCGGATGCTCTCGACCGACACCGGCTGCCTGAGCCTGGCCGAGGCTTCAGCCTCGATGCGCGGGATGTAGTCGTCGAGCGGGATGAAAAACGGCAATGCCGCTGCCAGTGCGATCAGTACCGCCAGGGCGAGCAGGGTGCGCTTTAGCCATGTCATATCGATTGCCGGCGCTCGGAATCATTGATGAAGTGCCCGACATTATTGCAGAGCTCGCGCGATCTTCGCCGCTGCACCCGCTGCACCCGCAGCAGCCGCCGCTGCCCGGCGTATCCCATGACTCAGCGCGGCGTGCCGAACTCCAGCGTCCAGTACACGCCCATCCGGCTCTTGCGATTCACCGCGACCGCGACGCCCATTTCGGTGAATGCCGGATTCATCAGGTTGGCGCAATGCCCGGGGCTGTCTATCCAGCCCGTCACCGCATCCTCGGGCTGGGTTTGGCCGCCCGCGATGTTTTCGCCCATGGCCCGGTAGCGGTAGCCCGCGCGCTCGATGCGCCGCGCCGCGGTGGAGCCGTCGCGCCCGTCGTGGCTGAGGAAGTCGAGGCGCGCCATATCGTCGGAATGGCGCTGCGCGGCCTTCGCCAGCGTCCGGTTCCAGCGCAGCGGCGGTGCTGCCGCGAAGGCCGTGTTGCCGCAGTGGCGCCGCGTGCCGCGCGCCTGATTGACCAAGTCGAGCACGCGCTCTCCGGCGTCCTCGTCCATCGCCGCCGCAGGCGCAAACGGCGCTGCGAGCACGATCCAGACCTGCCGCGCATCCTGGTAAATGCCGACCTCGGTCATCGCGGCATCCTGCCATTTCTCGCAGTAGTCGGGTCTTGCCAGCAGCCCCGCCACCCGCGCCGCGATACCCTTGCCGCCGAATTTTATGGATTTGGCCCGCGTCGCCCGATAGCGGGCCGCCTCCAGGCTGTGTTCCAGTTCGCTGCCGCGCGCCAGATCGCGGCCGACGCGGTCCAGCGCCGCCTGCCGTTTGAGCGGAGCCAGGCCTTTCGCCTCGCAACTGCCCTCACCCTGGCGCAAGCGGTTGATCGTGCCGTAAACATCGCTCGCCGTCGCGTCGAAAGCGATGGCAAGCAACAGCAGACAGGAAAGAATAGGCAGGCGCATGATCAAAAATTACCTCAGTTCAATCCGCGGATGACGCAGATTACGCAGAGCGAACCGCCAAGTGGTCGGTGCCCACGGCTCACCCGGCTCGTAGTACGACTTGACCAGGTAACGCCCTGATCCATCTGCGTCAATCGGCGAAATCTGCGGATCAAATGCTTTTTGCAGATTCATCGCTCGGGTAGCGCTTGCCCCAGCTTATCCTCGCGCCGCGCCGGGTCTGTGCGGCAGCAGACACACGACAGGTGTTCGTCGCTCAGTCGCCGAAGTTCGTGCCCACCCGGCGCGCGCTGCCGATCCACGAGTGCTTGAGCGGCACGGTCTTGACCTTGCCGGCGACGTCTTCGAGCCTGACCGGCTGCGTGTCCTCGCCTTTGGCCGCCACCATGACGCCGTGAGTGCCCTTGGCGATCAGGTCGGCGCAGGCCGTTCCCAGGCGCGTCGCCAGCAGGCGGTCGGCGGCCGAGGGTGCGCCGCCGCGCTGCACGTGGCCGAGAATGGTGACGCGGGCTTCGAGGCCGGTCAGCGCCTCCAGGCGCTTGGCCAGCCGCAGCGTGCGATCGGCATAGAGCAGTTCCGCGGCATCGGCCTCCTGATCGTCGGCCTTGCGGGCGTCCTTCTGCTTCGCCGATTTCCTGCCCGCTGCCCGCGCGGCGGCGATCGCGGCCAGATCCTGCTTCGAGATGGCGCCTTCGGCCACGGCGACGATGGAGAAGGGCTTGCCGCCGCGGGCCCGCGCGCGGATGGCTTCGGCCACGCTGTCGACGTCGTAGGGGATTTCCGGAATCAGGATCACGTCGGCGCCGCCGGCGATGCCGGCGCCCAGCGCCAGCCAGCCGGCGCGGTGGCCCATGATCTCGACCACGATGATGCGGTGGTGGCTGTGCGCCGTGCTGTGCAGGCGGTCGATGGCCTCGGTGGCAATGCCCAGCGCGGTATCGAAGCCGAAGGTGACGTCGGTCCCGGCCACGTCGTTGTCTATGGTCTTGGGCAGCGTGATGACGTTCAAGCCCATCTGCTTGAGGCGCAGGGCATTCTTCACGGTGCCGCCGCCACCCAGGCAGACCAGGCAGTCGAGCCGGTTGGCGCGGTAGTTGTCGGCGATGGTGTCGAGCATGTTCAGGATCTTGCCGCCCACCGGCATCTTGTGCGGCTTGTCGCGGCTGGTGCCGAGGATGGTGCCGCCGACGGTCAGGATGCCCGAGAGCTGGCCGCCGTCGAGCGTCGCCGTGCGGTTTTCCATCAGGCCGCGAAAGCCGTCGCGAAACCCCACGACGTGCATGCCGTAATGGCCCAGCAAGGCCTTGCCGACGCCGCGGATCGCGGCGTTGAGCCCCGGGCTGTCGCCGCCCGCGGTAAGAATGCCGATGTATTTGCTCATGGTCGTCGCTCGCTGGAAAGTGGTGTCGTTGGTGGTGTGCTGCGCATGCGCCGCAAACATTGTAGGACCGGCTTCAGCTGGTCAGGACGATGAATGGGGAGAAATCGGTTCCTGTAGGGCCGACTTCAGTCGGCCAGGAGTGGATGGCGTTGTAGGGCCGACTTCAGTCGGCCGGGGGTGGATGGCGTTGTAGGGCCGACTTCAGTCGGCCGGCGGTGGATGGCGGACTGAAGTCCGCCCTGCGGCCTGCCCTGCGGTTGAACGGCTCTCACAAGCACTGCGCCGGTCTGCCATCGGCGGCCGGCAGCAACCGGGCCAGCGCGCAGCGCCGGGCATCCTTGGGCAGTTCGGCCAGCGCGCTCACGCGCCGGTAGAAGCGCGGCAGATCGTGCTGCTCCGCTGCGAGCAGGGCGGCGAAGGCCGGCACCAGTTCGCTGTAGAGCCCGAAGGCGATCAGCCCGGCGTTGTTGAAATCCGCGCCGATGATCCTGTCGTAGCCGGCATAGCCGCCCCAGCTCGCCTTCAATGCGGCGTAGTCGCGGCGCAGGGCGGCGAACAGCTCGGCCTTGGCGCTGCGCTGCCGTTCCGCGGCGCCTCCGGTTTCATACAGGGCGCGCGCCCGCTGGCGGTAATCCTGCAGCAGCCGGCCGAAATCCGCCCTGCGCTGCCGCTGCGCCGCGAAGGCGGCGCTTTGCGCGGGCGTGGCCTGGGCCGCGGTCCAGCGCCGCAGGCCTTCGTTCTCGACCACCGTGGCGAAAGACTCGTTGAAGGCGGTATCGTCCCTGACGTATACCACCTGGTGCGCGAGTTCGTGAAACACGATGCGCGCGACTTCCAGCGTGCCGCGGCGCATGAAGGTGTTGAGTACCGGATCGTCGAAGTAGCCGAGCGTGGAATAGGCCGCAACGCCGCCGACGAAGGTGTCGTAAGCTTCCTCGCGCAGTTCCGCGGCGAGGCGCTCGGCATCCTTTTGATCGTAGTAGCCGCGGTAGTTCACGCAGCCGACCAGCAGCACGCACCATTGCTTGGCTTCCAGCGACAACTCGGGCGCGGCGAAGACGTTCCACACCACGTAGGGGCGGCCGATGTCGGCGTAGCTGCGATAGCTGTTGTTGTCGGGCAGGCCCAGCTCGCGGCTGGCGAAGTCGCGTATCGCCGCCACCTCCGCCAGTTGCTTGCCCAGTTGCGGATCGCCGGCGGGCCGCTCGACCAGCTCGCCGATCGGCTGCGCCGCGCGCATGAGCTCGATATGGCCGCCCATCGCCTGGGCGTAGTAGGCGATGTTGCTGCAGCCGGCCAGCGCCATGGTCAGCAGCAGCGATAGCAGAAAATTTCTAAGCCGCTGCATGGTGCCGGAAACGCCCGGTTGCGAGGAAGGCCGCGATCTGCTCGGCGCAGCGCCGCGAGGCGAGCATTTCCGAGTGCGCCACGGGCAGCGCGATGAAGTCCGCGGCGCCGGGCAGGCGCGTCTCCGCCACGCTCACCACGCCGTCGTTGGGGCGCGGCAGATCGGGCACGACGCGGCCCAGGCCCAGGCTGCGGGTGCCGGCCAGTACCCCAACCGCGACGGCGGGCGAGGGCGCCAGCGCGGCCGCGGGCCCGCGCCCCAGCCATTCGCCGATGGAGCGCCCGAGCAGGGCCGGCATGCCGCGCAGGCCGGCCAGTTGCCGCGCGCAGTGGCTGTCGATGCAGGGGGTGCCGAGCAGGACCACCCGGCGCAGGCGCGGATCGGATTCCTGCTTCAGCATGTCGAGGATGATGAGGCCGCCGAGACTGTGGCCGACCAGATGGATCTCGCTCCCGTCGGCCGCTGCGATGTAGCGGCGCAGGGTCTGCGCGTTCTGCGAGAGCGTGGCGCGCACGCTCGGGTAAGCGAAGCGCAGCGTGCGGTAGCCGCGGCCCTGCAGCCAGCGGCCATGCGGCAGGAATACCGTCGCCGGGGTCCACAAGCCATGCACCAGGACCACGGTCGCTGCGGTGTCCTGCGGCGATTGCGGCACGCTGCGTTTCAAGTTTTGTTCCTGTGCGGCGGGAGAATCCGCCTTTGCGTCGCTCACCGACCAAGCCCCGGAAATGCAGAGCTTTCAAGCCTACCCGATCGCGACCTGGCCCGCAGCAGCGAATCCTGGCGGGTGCAAGCCATGACTCGCTTCAGTCGTGCTTAACGCGCCGGAACGATTACCGCGGTGTCGGCGGTACTTCCCCTGGCGCCCGTGTTCCCGGTTGCGCCTTGCGGTCCGGGCGGCCCGGCCGGAAGCGAAAAGCAGGCGCTCAAGGAGAGCGCCATCAAAGCTGCAATAGTCAGCTTCGTGTATTTCATGATGATTCCTTCTATGTGCGGTACCGGAACCACCCACGTCGATGTGAGCAACTCCCCAGAGTCGATCAGCTTCTGGCGCAAATAGGCGGCGTCGGCAGATCAGGCCATTGCCACTGCATCAACGCTTCCGTATTCGATTGGCAAAGACCCGATCGGGGCTCGGCGGCTCGGCACATCACCGTTCGCCACGACACTGGTACGCAGACATGTTGAAACCGATCGATGCAGGAGCGAGCTTGCTCGCGACAACGGCTTATCGCGAGCAAGCTCGCTCCTACAGGGAATGCGCCTTTTCCTTGCGCCTTTTCCTTGTTGACTGACTACTGGACGAAGGCCGCCTGCAACTCCGTGTGCTGGCGCGCATGGATCGGTCGGCAGATTCCTCTTGCTTCAGCTCGCCGTCAGCAGCCCGCGCAGGACATAGGGCAGGATACCGCCGTGACGCAGGTAGTCCACTTCGACCGGCGTGTCCACGCGCAATTCCAGCATCAGCTTCTGCCGCCCGCCTCCCGGCCGGCGGATCGCCAGCACGACTTCCTGCCGCGGCCGCAGTTCGCCGTCGATGCCGATCAGGTCGAATTCCTCGTCGCCGACGATGCCCAGCGTCGCCACGCTGTCGCCGGCGCGGAACTGCAGCGGCAGCACGCCCATGCCGACCAGGTTGGAGCGATGGATGCGCTCGAAGCTCTGCGCCACCACGGCGCGCACGCCGAGCAGGCGTGGGCCCTTGGCGGCCCAGTCGCGGCTGGAGCCGGTGCCGTATTCGGCGCCGGCGAAGACCAGGGTCGGCGTGCCGGCGGCCTGGTATTTCATCGCCGCGGCGTAGATAGCCATCGCTTCGCCGCCGGGCTGGAAGCGCGTCAGCCCGCCCTCGACGCGCGAGCCGTCGGCATTGGCCGCCAGCATCAGGTTGCGGATGCGCACGTTGGCGAAAGTGCCGCGCATCATCACTTCATGGTTGCCGCGGCGCGAGCCGTAGCTGTTGAAGTCGCCGACCGCGACGCTCTGGGCCAGCAGGTATTGGCCGGCCGGTGAATCCGGTTTGATCGAGCCGGCCGGGCTGATGTGGTCGGTGGTCACCGAGTCGCCGAAAATCGCCAGCGCACGGGCGCCGCGGATCGTCGCCACCCGGCCCGGCGTCAGCGCGAAGTCCTTGAAGAAAGGCGGCTCGGCGATGTAGCTCGACGGCTCCCAGACGTAGACCTGGCCGGCATCGACCGGGATCTCGTTCCACAGCGGGTTGCCGCGCGCGAAATCGGCGTAGAGCGCCCGGTAGGTGGCCGGATCGGTGGCGTGATGCATGGCCGCGGCGATTTCCTGCGTGCTCGGCCAGATGTCCCTGAGCATCACCGGCCGGCCGTCGCGGCCCGTGCCCAGCGACTCCCGCGTCAGGTCGAGGTCGACGCGGCCGGCGATGGCGAAGGCCACGACCAGCGGCGGGCTCATCAGGAAGTTGGCCTTCAGCGCCGGATGGATGCGCGCCTCGAAATTGCGGTTGCCCGAGAGCACCGCGGCGCAGACCAGGTCGTGCGCGGCGATGGCCTCTTCGAGCGGCGCCGCCAGCGGGCCGGCGTTGCCGATGCAAGTGGTGCAGCCGTAGGCGACGACGCGAAAACCCAGCGCTTCGAGGTCGCCCAGCAATCCGGCCTTGGCCAGGTAGTTGGTGACCACGCGCGAACCCGGCGCGAGCGAGGTCTTGACCCGCGGCCCGACCGCGAGCCCGAGCGCCACCGCCTTCTGCGCCAGCAGGCCGGCGGCGAGCATGACGCCGGGATTCGACGTGTTGGTGCAGGAGGTGATCGCGGCGATCAGCACGTCGCCGTGGCCGATGTCGGCCGCGGCGGGCGTCGGCGGCGGTTCAAGAGTTGGCGCTGGCGACACGGCGGCGCGCGGGTGGTCGGCCATTTCGACTTCGTTGCGCAGCGTGCGCCCGGCAGCGGGTGCGGCTTCGGGCGCGACGACCGCGGCCGCCGGCGCGCCCAGCGCATGGCGCCGCTCCATTTCGTCGGCGCTGCGGCCATAGCCGTTCTGCGCCACGGGCAGGGTGAAAAGTTCGGCGAAGCGGCGGCCGAGTTGCTCCAGGTCGATACGGTCCTGCGGCCGCTTGGGGCCGGCGACGCCGGGCCGGACGGCGGCCAGGTCGAAGTCGATTTCCGCGCTGTAGTCGATCGCGCCGGCCGCCGGCATGCCGAACAGGCCCTGCGCCGTGAAGTAGGACTGGAAGGCGTCGATCTCCTCGGCGCTGCGCCCGGTGGCGGCCAGATATTTCACGGTCTCGGCGTCGGGCGGGAAGAAGCCCATGGTCGCGCCGTACTCGGGCGCCATGTTGGCGATGGTGGCGCGATCCGGCAGGCTCAGCGAGGCGGCGCCGGCGCCGAAAAACTCGACGAACTTGCCCACCACCTGGGCCTGGCGCAGGCGTTCGGTGACATGCAGCACCAGGTCGGTGGCGGTGGCGCCCTCCGCCAGGCGGCCGTGCAGATGCACGCCGACCACGTCGGGCGTGAGGAACACCAGCGGCTGGCCGAGCATGCCGGCTTCCGCCTCGATGCCGCCGACGCCCCAGCCGACCACGCCCAGCGCGTTGATCATGGTGGTGTGCGAATCGGTGCCGACCAGCGTGTCGGGATAGGTGATGCCGTCCTTGTGCAGCACGCCGCGCGCCAGGTATTCGAGGTTGACCTGGTGCACGATGCCGATGCCGGGCGGCACCACGCGGAAGCTGTCGAAGGCCTGCATGCCCCATTTGATGAAGCGATAGCGCTCGGCATTGCGGCGAAATTCCAGGCGCATGTTGAGGTCGAGCGCATCGGCGACGCCATAGTGGTCGACCTGCACCGAGTGATCGACCACCAGGTCCACCGGCACCAGCGGCTCGACGATCTTCGGGTTCCTGCCGAAGCGCTGCGCGACGCCGCGCATCGCCGCCAGGTCGCACAGCAGCGGCACGCCGGTGAAATCCTGCAGCACGATGCGGGCGACGACGAAGGGAATCTCGGCCGTGCGCGGTGCGTTCGGTTGCCAGGCGGCAAGCTGGTGCACATGTTCGGCGGTGAGCTTGCGGCCGTCGCAATTGCGCAGCACGGCTTCGAGCACGATGCGCAGCGACACCGGCAGCCGCGATATCCTGCCGAGCCCCGCCGCTTCGAGCGCGGCCAGCGAATAGAAGCGGGATGATTTGCCCGAGGCGAGACGGAAATCCTGCAGTGCGCCGAATGTATCCTGGACCATGGTGACCTCCGTCTTGAAGCTTGCCGGTGGCCTGCTTGTGACCACCGCTGTGATTTCTCTGGGGCCGGCTTCAGTCGGCCGGCGGTGATTGGCCTTGTAGGGCCGACTTCAGTCGGCCAAAGGTGGATGGCCTTGTAGGGCCGACTTCAGTCGACCGGCGGTGGATGGCGGACTGAAGTCCGCCCTACAGTCCGCCCAACCATCCGCCCCACGTCGGAACGGCTGTTTCGGGTTGCGTTATCCGGCTACGAGTCCTTTCTCACGCAGCCAGTCCGGATTGAACAGGCGCTTGAAGTATAGGCCGCCGCGGTCGCAGAGCAGGGTCACCACCGTGTGCCCGGGCCCCAGCTGGCGGGCGACCTGCACCGCCGCCGCGACGTTGATGCCGCTGGAACTGCCGAGGAACAGGCCTTCTTCGCGCAGCAGGCGATAGACCATGGTGACGCAGCTCTGGTCGTCGACCTGCACGGCGTCGTCGATCGGCGTGCCTTCCAGGTTGGCCGTGACGCGCGTGGTGCCGATGCCCTCGGTGATCGAGCTGCCGGAGGATGCAAGTTCGCCGGTCTTGACCCAGCTGTAGAGCGCACTGCCCCGCGGGTCGGCGAGCACGATGCGCAGGTGCGGATTGCACTGCTTGAGGTAGCGCGCGACGCCGGCCAGCGTGCCGCCGGTGCCGGTGGCGCAGACGAAGGCGTCGACGCCGCCCTGCGTGTCGCGCCAGATTTCCGGCCCCGTGGTTTCGAAGTGCGCCTGGCGGTTGACGATGTTGTCGAACTGGTTGGCCCAGATTGCGCCTGGCAACTCGGCCGCCAGCCGCCCGGCGATCTTCTGGTAGTTGTCGGGATCGCGATAGGGTTTCGCGGGCACCGTCCGCACCTCGGCGCCGAGCACGCGCAGCAGTTCCATCTTTTCCGGCGACTGGGTCTCGGGAATCACGATGATGCAGCGATAGCCGCGCGTTGCGCAGATGTGCGCCAGGCCGATGCCGGTATTGCCGGCCGTGCCCTCGACCACCGTGCCGCCCGGCTTGAGCTGGCCGCGCCGCTCGGCATCGCGAACGATGTAGAGCGCGGCGCGGTCCTTGACCGAACCGCCGGGGTTGAGGAACTCGGCCTTGCCCAGGATATCGCAGCCGGTCTCGGCACTTAGTCTGCCCAAGCGGATGAGCGGCGTGTTGCCGATCAAGCCGACGAAACCGTCCGCAAATTTCATTTCGGACCTCATCGTAAAAGGCAGGGCGGGACGGGCACCGGCCGGCGCGAGCCGGGAGCGGTTTATTCTCTATCCACCTGGCTCAGGATATGCCTGAGCTGCTGATCCTGAAGCCTGAGCTGATCTCGAAAGACCTTTTGGTCAGTGTGACTGATCTCGGTTTTCAGCTCGGTCAGATAGCAGCGCAAGACTTCCGCCAGCGTTTGCTGTTCCTGAACGTCGAGTTCAAGTTGCATCCTGATCACCTCCTCTCGACATGCCTTGCCATCGCTTGTCTTTCATGACAATCACACCTTCTTGAAGCTTTCAATTCGACGATTTTTCAGTTCGATAGTTCCTCCCGGAAGCGCCGCGTTGCCGGCCCCGCCTGAAGTAGCCGGCATTGGGCCTATGATGGCAGCGGCAGGCAGCGCCGGCTTTGACGGCAACCACCATGACGGAGCACACCATGAGCGCAACGCGTATCGAAAGCGACTCCTTCGGCCCCATCGAAGTTCCCGCCGACCGACTCTGGGGGGCGCAGACGCAGCGCTCGCTGGCGCACTTCGACATCTCCTGCGAACGCATGCCGGAAGAAATCATGCTTGCGCTGGCCACCGTCAAGGCCGCCTGCGCGGGGGTCAATTGCGAACTGGGCCTGCTGCCCGCGGACAAGGCGCAGGCGATTGCCACGGCGGCCGAGGAAGTGCTGTTCGGCCGCCACGACCAGGAGTTTCCGCTGTCGCTCTGGCAGACCGGCTCCGGCACCCAGAGCAACATGAACATGAATGAGGTGCTGGCCAACCGCGCCTCGGAATTGCTCGGCGGCGAGCGCGGCGCCGGTCGTCGCGTGCATCCCAACGACGAGGTCAATCTGGGCCAGTCGTCGAACGACGTGTTCCCCACCGCGATGCACCTGGCCGCCGCCCTCGGCATCGTGCGCGGCCTGCTGCCGGCGCTGGCCTGCCTGCGCGCCACGCTGGCGACGCAGGCGGCGGCGTTTGCCGGCATCGTCAAGATCGGCCGCACCCATTTGCAGGACGCCACGCCGCTCACGCTGGGCCAGGAGTTCTCCGGTTACGTTGCCCAGCTCGACCATGCCGAGGCGGTGATCGCCGGCAGCATGGCTTCGCTCTATCCGCTGGCGCTCGGCGGCACCGCTGTCGGCACCGGCCTCAATGCCCATGCGGAATTCGGCACGCGCGTCGCGGCGGAACTCGCCGGCAGCAGCGGGCTGCCCTTCGTCAGCGCCGCCAACAAGTTCGCCGCCCTGGCTGCCCATGACGGCCTGGTCGCCGCGCATGGCGGCCTCAAGACGCTGGCCGTGGCGCTGATGAAAATCGCCAACGACATCCGCTGGCTGGCCTCGGGGCCGCGCTCGGGGCTCGGCGAACTCAGCATCCCGGAAAACGAGCCCGGCAGCTCGATCATGCCGGGCAAGGTCAATCCGACGCAGTGCGAGGCGCTGACCATGGTCTGCTGCCAGGTCATGGCCAACGACGTCGCGATCGGCATCGGCGGCGCATCCGGCAACTTCGAACTCAATGTCTTCAAGCCGCTGATCGCTCACAATTTCCTGCAAAGCGTGCGCCTGCTTGCCGACGCCATGAGCAGTTTCGAGGCCCACTGCGTGCGCGGCATCGTCGCCAACCACGGCCGCATCGCCGAACTGCTGGAGCGCTCGCTGATGCTGGTGACCGCGCTGACGCCGCACATCGGCTACGACCGCGCGGCCGAGATCGCCAAGCGCGCGCATCACGACGGCAGCACGCTGCGTGAGGCGGCGCTGGCACTGGGGCACCTCACGGGGGCGGAATTCGACCGCTGGGTGAGGCCGGTCGACATGGTCGGGGCAAGGACGCCGCCTGAGGGCGCCGTCGACGCGCCTTGAGATTTCCCCGGCGGATGGACACCCGCATCCCGATCGCGGGCGACATCCGACCATGGCTGGCGGAGCTGCTTTATGTACGCCAGCGAACGGAGCGCGGGCGCGTTTGGGGGCATTGTCGCTGCCTTGGGCGGTAGGAACGCAATTCGAGGGACTCGCATGTCACAGCACTGTCGTCGCCGGCCGCAAGCCGATGTTGCAAGAATCGATCGTTGGTTCTCGCGGCGGCTGTCCATGTCGTGCGCCTCCTTGCTGTTCGTCGCTGCCGCCTTGCTCGGCATGTCGGGCTGTGCGACGGCTCCCAACCAGGAGCGGACGCGAATGCTGGACATGCCGCTGGCCTCGACCCACGCCGACCTCAGCTTCAGCATGAGCACCGGGGCGAGGCAATACGCCGCCTGCGAAGGCGACAGCGGCTGCCCGACGGCGGCGGACCGGGACGCCGCACAGCGCTTTGCGCTGCAGGTGGCGCGGGTCGCCGCCGTCTTGCAGAATGGGGCACAGCGCCTGTTCCCGAATCTGGCGCAGCGCGTCCCGGGAATGGTCGGCAGCCAGTTCGACGTCCATGTCGTCGAGGGCGACCAGCCCGGCAGCGCTTCCAGCGCCAATGGACGAATTGCGCTCACCGCCGCACTGGGCGCCCATATGCCCTACGACGACTGGATGGCTTTCGTCATCGCACGCGAAATGGGGCATGTGATCGCGCGCCACCACGAAGAGAATTCCGCTTCAAGCATCGTTACCTCGGTGCTCATGAACATCCTGATTCCGGGCAGCAGCCTGCTGAAAAGCCTGCTGTCCGCGGGCGGAGCGGAAATTGCCGCGAGGAGCAAGCAGGAAGTGCAGGCCCTGGAGGCCGACCTCATCGCGCTGGAACTGCTGCAGGAAGCCGGCTTTCGCATGCGCGATATCTACCTGACCCTGCTGCTCGACCCCGTGCAGCTTGACGACGGCCCTTGGTCGACGAGTTTCAGGAATTCTTCGCGCTATCTCATTGCCGAAGTCCGTCGCTCGGATGTCGCCGAGCGGAGCCCGAGTTTCGCCGTGGCGGCGGCGAGATAGCAAAGCCGGTCACTTCGGGATCAGCCACGGACTTGGCGTGTTCGCCGCTACCCACAGGCCATGTTCCCAAGGAAGGTCATGGGCAACGGAATGTCGGCTTCTCGCGCGCGTATGTGCGGCAGCGCACATACGCACGACGCGCCAGGCATCATCATCGGACCATCGGATTCTGAATTGTTCCAGGGGTTCGAAAGCACTGCGGCGGCCCATGCATTCAAAGGCTTGCGCAGTCATGCCGGAGGGGAAAAGAGGAAAACCAGGGGCTGGGATCACCGGCGGTTCCGCGTCGCCCTGCAAATTTGAGGCCAAAGTGAGGTTCTGCATGTCCGCAACAATGGGTTTTCCGCTCGGCAGCCGCGCAACTGGCAGTAAACCCGGGAGAGCCCCTTGAAAACTTCTCGTGGGCTGGTTGGCGGCTTTTCCGCCGCGATCCTGCTGAGCGCGCTGGTGGTGATTGCATCGTTCTGGACCTTGCGCCAGGTCGAGGAGTCAGCTGCCGTGCGCACGCACACCAACGCCGTGATCAACAGCGCCGACGATTTGCTGTCGGCACTTAAAGATGCCGAGTCCGACCAGCATGGCTATTCGGCCACGGGCGATGGCGGTCTGGCGCAGCCCTATGGCGTCCAGCACGAGCGCATTCGCGATGTCCTGAAAAGCCTGCAAGAGATCACCCTGGTCGCTGCGGCCCGGCAACACCTGGACGCCCTGGCGCCGTTGATCGACGCCAAGCTGGCCTTCATGTCGGACGTCATCGAACTGCGTCGCAGCCGGGGGGGGGCAGAGGCACTGGCGCTTGATCGCGGCGGCGAGGGCAAGCGTCTGATGGATTCGATTCGCGCCGAGATCGGCAGCTTCGGCAGCATCGAGGTGGCTGTCCTGAAGCAGCGCGAAGCGGAGTTCCAGGCCAGCATGCGCCGACTGTTCTTCATCGTCATCACCACCACCCTGCTGGCGCTGCTGCTGGCGCTTGGCTTCGCCTATCTGATTTTCCGCGAAACCCGGCAGCAGCTGAAGAATCTTGTCCATGTCGAAACCCAGCATTTGCTCGAGCTTCAGGACCAGACCAACAGACAACTGCAGCAATCCAACAACACCCTGCGCGACAGCGAGGAAAAGCTTGCCGTGACGCTCAACTCGATCGGCGACGCAGTGATCGCGACCGATGCCGAGGCGCGGGTGACGCGCATCAATCCCGTTGCCGAACAGCTCACCGGCTGGCTGCAGGCGGATGCTGCCGGCCGCCCGGTGCAGGAGATTTTTTGCATCATCAACCAGGAAACCCGGGAACCGGCCACTATCCCGGTCATGGATACCCTGGCCAACGGCACGGTGCAGGGACTCGCCAATCACATCCTGTTGATTTCCCGCGATGGCAATGAACGCGCGATTGCCGACAGTTGCGCACCGATCCGCAATCGCGACAACCAGGTGGTGGGTGCCGTGCTGGTGTTCCGCGACGTGTCCGAGGAATATGCCGCGCAGCAAACCCTGCGCGACAGTGCCGCGCAGATCCAGACGATTCTGAATACCGTGGTGGATGGCATCGTCACCATCCATGCCAGGGGCGGCATGGTGGAGACCATGAATCCGTCCGCCGAACGCATGTTCGGCTATAGCGCGGCGGAACTCGCCGGACAAAACTTCAGCCTGCTGATACCCGAGCTCGATCCGGACCAGCGCGAGGGTTCGCTGGAGTACTACAGTCCGAGCGATGAAGCGCGTGCCAGCGGCCTTGGCCGCGAGGTGGTCGGCCGGCGCAAGGATGGCAGCATTTTTCCGCTGGAGATCGCGGTCAGCGAGATGTGGCTGGGCGGCCAGCGCTACTTCACCGGCATCCTGCGCGACATCACCGCGCGCAAGCAGGCCGAGGAGGCGCTGCAGAAGGCCGGTGCGCTGCAAAGCGCGATTTTCAACAGCGCCAATTTTTCCAGCATCGCCACCGACGCCAAGGGCGTGATCCAGATTTTCAACGTCGGCGCCGAGCGCATGCTGGGCTACACGGCGGCCGAGGTGATGAACAAGATCACCCCAGCCGACATTTCCGATCCGCAGGAAGTCATCGTGCGCGCCAGGGCGCTGACCCTCGAGTTGGACACGCCGATCGCGCCGGGTTTCGAGGCCCTGGTGTTCAAGGCCTCGCGCGGCATCGAGGACATCTACGAGCTGACCTATATCCGCAAGGACGGCAGCCGCTTCCCGGCGGTGGTCTCGGTCACCGCGCTGCGCGACGAGCAGGACGCCATCATCGGCTACCTGCTGATCGGTACCGACAACACGGCACGCAAGCAGATCGAAGCCGAGCGCACCCAGCTCGATCAGGCGCTGCAGGATCGCAACGTCGAGCTGGAGAGCGCCCGGCTGGTCGCCGACAAGGCCAACCTCGCGAAATCGGACTTCCTCTCCAGCATGAGCCATGAATTGCGCACGCCGCTCAATGCCATCCTCGGCTTTGCCCAGCTCATGGAATCCGGCGCTCCGCCGCCGACGCCGGCCCAGCAGCGCAATCTCGACCAGATACTCAAGGCCGGCTGGTATCTGCTCGAGCTGATCAACGAGATTCTCGATCTGGCGCTGATCGAGTCGGGCAAGGCGACGCTGTCGCATGAGCCGGTATCGCTGGTCGAGGTGATGACCGAGTGCCGCGCCATGGTCGAGCCGCAGGCCCACAAGCGCGGCATCGTCATGAGCTTTCCGCGTTTCGAATTGCCCTATTTCGTCAGCGCCGACCGGACCCGGGTGAAACAGGTCCTGATCAACCTGCTGTTCAATGCCATCAAGTACAACCGGGCCGAAGGCTCGGTCGCCGTCGAGTACATCCTGAGTCCGCCCAATTCAATACGCATCAGCGTGCGCGACACCGGCGCCGGCCTGACGCTGGAGCAGGTCGCCCAGTTGTTCCAGTCCTTCAATCGCCTGGGCAAGGAAGCCAGCGCCGAGGAGGGCACCGGCATCGGCCTGGTGGTGACCAAGCGCCTGGTCGAGCTGATGGGCGGCAGCATAGGCGTGAACAGCAGTGCCGGGGTGGGCAGCGAGTTCTGGTTCGAGCTGGGCCTGACCGCGGCGCCGCTGCTTTCCACTGCAGAGGCCGAGCAGGCGGCATGGGTGCGGCCGCCGGAGCCGGCCGGCGCGCCGCAGCGCACGGTGCTATATGTGGAGGACAATCCGGCCAACCTGGAACTGGTCGAGCAGCTCATTGCGCGCCGCCCCGAGCTGCGCCTGCTTTCCGCCGCCGATGGCAAGACCGGCATCGAGTTTGCCCGCGCCTATCAGCCGCAGGTGATCCTGATGGACATCAACCTGCCCGGCATCAGCGGCCTCGAAGCCATGAAAGTCCTGCGCGCCGACCCGTCGACGTCGCATATTCCGATTATCGCGCTGAGCGCCAACGCGGTGCCGCATGACATCGAGAAGGCACTCCAGGCGGGATTCTTCGACTATCTGACCAAGCCGATCAAGGTCAAGCTGTTCATGGATACGCTGGACGTGGCCCTCAACATTGCGCAAACTGCCAACAGTCGCATGGCACAAAAGGAGCTCCTATGAAGCTTGCCGAAGCCGACATCCTCGATGCCAGCATCCTGATCGTCGACGATCAGGAATCGAATATCGCCCTGCTCGAACGTTTGCTGGGCGAATCCGGCTATACCCGCGTCAGCTCGACCATGAATCCGGAAGAGGTCTGCGCGCTGCATCGCAAGAACCACTACGACCTGATCCTGCTCGACCTGCAGATGCCCGGCATGGATGGTTTCCAGGTCATCGAAGGGCTCAAGACCAACGACGCCGACGTCTATCTGCCGGTTCTGGTGATCACCGCGCAACCCGGCCACAAGCTGCGCGCCCTGCAGGCCGGCGCGCGGGATTTCATCAGCAAGCCCTTCGACCTGCTCGAGCTCAGGACGCGCATCCGCAACACGCTGGAAGTGCGGCTGCTGTACCGGAAGCTGGAGAATTACAGCAAGGAACTGGAGCAGACGGTGCTGGAGCGCACCGCCGAATTGCGCGAAAGCGAAGCCCGTTACCGCAGCCTGACCGAACTCGCCTCCGACTGGTACTGGGAGCAGGACGAGAACGGAAATTTCACCAAGGTTTCCGGCCCGGTGCTGGAGATGCTCGGCATCCAGGTCGGTCCCCTGCTGGGCGAAGTGGGTGATGGGCGCGAAGTGCGCGATGTGCGCAGCGAGGGCTGGAACCAGACGGAACGGGCGGCATTGCAGGCCGCCATCGCGGCACGCGAGCCCTTCCTCGACCTGATCTTCAGCCGCAGCAATCCCAACGGCACGCAACAGAAATACCAGGTCAGCGGCGAGCCGATGTTCAACAAGTCGCTGCGCTTCATCGGCTACCGCGGCATCGGCATCGAACTCACCGCCAGGGAGGATAGCCATGCCGGCAGCGCCTAGCCCGAATCAGAACCATCTGCTCGCGGCGCTGCCGACGGCGGAATTCGAGCTGTTGGCGCCGCACCTGGAGCTGGTCGCCTTGCCGCTCGGCGAGATGCTCTACGAGCCCGACCGGCAATTGCAGCATGCCTATTTCCCGACCACGGCGATTGTTTCCCTGTTGCATGTCATGGAGTCGGGCGCATCGGCCGAATCGGCCGGGGTGGGCAATGAAGGCGTGGTCGGCGTTTCGCTGTTCATGGGCGGCGAGACCACCACCAGCTCGGCCGTGGTGCAGACCGCGGGACACGCCTATCGGCTCGACCGCCGCTGGCTGCTGCAGGAATTCAATCGCTCCGGCCTGCTGCAGCGCCTGTTGCTGCGCTATACCCAGGCGCTGATGACGCAGATGTCGCAGACCGCGGCCTGCAACCGGCACCATTCGGTGGAGCAGCAACTGTGCCGCTGGCTGTTGCTGACCCAGGACCGCGTCGCGCAGCGCGAACTGGTCATCCCCAGGAACTGATCGCCGGCATGCTCGGCGTGCGCCGCGAAGGCGTCACCGAAGCCGCCGGAAACCTGCAGCGCGCCGGATGCATCAGTTACCGCCGCGGCCATATCGCCGTGCTCGATCGCGCCGGACTGGAGACCCGCAGCTGCGAGTGCTACGCCCTGGTCAGGAAGGAACTGGGGCGCCTGCTGTCGGATGGGCAGTATCGCCAGGAGGCCGCGGCCGCCGCTCGTTGATTGCGCGGCCAGGGCGCGTGGCTCAAGAGTTGGCGCTGGCGGCACGGCGTTCATGATGTTTGCAGCCCGCCCCCGAATCGACCCGGCTCGGGCACTATCCCGTCTTCATCCCTGATCTGCAAGGAAACCCATGGCCAGCCAGGCGCAAGCGAACAAGCTCTCCGCAACGAAACGGCGCAAAACAAAAAGTTCAGCCGTGCCGAGCGCGTCGGCCAAACCGCCCGGCGTCGGGCGCCCGGCCGCGCCTTTCCCCATCGTCGCGATCGGCGCTTCGGCCGGCGGGCTGGAAGCCCTCGAGCAATTCCTCGGCAATGTGCCGGCCGGCAGCGACATGGCCTTCGTCGTCATCCAGCATCTCGATCCCGACCACAAGGGCATGATGCCCGAGCTGCTGCAGCGGGCCACGACCATGCCGGTGACGCAGGCCAGGAACCGCATGAAGGTCGAGCCCGGCTGCGTCTATGTGATTCCGCCGAAATGGGATCTGTCCATCCTGCACGACTGCCTCTATCTGCTGGAACCGGTGGCCGCGCGCGGCCTGCGGCTGCCGATCGACTCCTTCTTCCGCGCCCTGGCCGACGACCGCCAGGACCAGGCCGTGTGCGTGATCCTGTCCGGCATGGGGTCGGACGGGGCGCTGGGCCTGCGTGCGATCAAGGAACGCGGCGGCCTGGTCGCGGTGCAGGAGCCGGCTTCGGCCAAGTTCAACGGCATGCCGCAAAGCGCGATCGATACCGGCCTGGTCGACATCGTCGCCCCCGCGACAGAGCTGCCGCAACGCATTGCCGACACCCTGCATCATGTCTCGCGGGGCGGCGCCGGCGCGATGCGACAGGCCGTAGAGACCCTGGCGCAGAAAAGCGCCTTCGACAAGATCTGCATCCTGCTGCGCGAGCGCACCGGCAACGATTTTTCGCTGTACAAGAAAAGCACCGTGTATCGCCGCGTCGAGCGCCGCATGGGCCTGCACCAGATCGACGGCATCGCGCACTACGTGCACTACCTGCGCGAGAACCCGCAGGAAATCGAGCTGCTGTTCAAGGAACTGCTGATCGGCGTCACCAGCTTCTTCCGCGACCCGGCGTCCTGGGACGCCCTGCAGACGCAGGTGCTGCCGCAACTGCTGGCGGCCTACCCGGCGGGCGCCACGCTGCGTGCCTGGGTGGCGGGCTGCTCCACCGGCGAGGAGGCCTATACGCTGGCCATGGCCTTCCGCGAAATGCAGCAGAAGCAGAAGCCGGCCGGCCGTTTTGCGCTGCAGATCTTCGCCACCGACCTCGACCCGGACGCGATTGCCAAGGCGCGGCGCGCGGTCTACCCGGCCAATATCGTGGCCGACGTCACGGCCGAACGCCTCAAGCGCTACTTCGTCGAGGACGGCGAGGGCTATCGGGTCGGCAAGGAAATCCGCGAGACCGTGGTATTCGCCACGCAGAACGCCGTCATGGACCCGCCCTTCACCAATCTGGACATCCTGACCTGCCGCAACCTGCTGATCTACCTCGGTCCCGAACTGCAACAGCGGCTGCTGCCGCTGTTCCACTACAGCCTCAAGTCGGGCGGCATCCTGATGCTGGGCAGCGCCGAGTCGATCGGCAACAACACCGAGCTGTTCGAGCCGCAGGACGCCGCGGCGCGCCTGTATCGGCGCCGCGACAATTCGCTGCGCATCGCCGATCTGGAATTTCCCAGCCGCCATGCGCCGGCGAAAATCGAAGCGCTCAATCCGGCCGAGCCCGAGCCGGGTTCCGCCAACCTGCAGAGCCTCGCCGACCACCTGTTGCTGCAGCAGTTTTCGCCGGCCGCCGTGCTGGTCACCGCGGCCGGCGATGTGCTCTATACCAGTGGGCGCACCGGCAAGTACCTGGAGCCGGCGGCCGGCAAGGCCAACTGGAACATTCATGTCATGGCCCGCGAAGGCCTCGCCTACGAGCTGGCCCTGGCGCTGCCCAAGGCGCTGCGCAGCGGCGAGCCGGTGACCTGCGCCAATCTTCGGGTCGGCACCAACGGCGGCACCCAGATTGTCGATGTCACGGTGCAGCCGATCGAAAAGCCGGCAGCCCTGCGCGGCATGGCGATGGTGGTGTTCAAGGATATCGAGGCGCCGCCGGTCGAGCCGGTCGCCCCCGGCAAGCGTGCGGCGCGGGGCAGCCCGCGCGTGCGGGAGCTGGAGCATGCGCTCGATCATGCGCGGCAGGAAGCGCAGGCCCTGCGCGAGGAAATGCAGACCACGCAGGAAGAGCTCAAATCGTCCAACGAGGAAATGCAGTCGACCAACGAGGAACTGCAGTCGACCAACGAGGAACTGACCACCTCGAAGGAGGAAATGCAGTCGCTCAACGAGGAACTGCAGACGGTGAATGTCGAGCTGCAATCGAAGGTGGACGATTTGTCGCTGGCCAGCAACGACATGGAAAACCTGCTCAACAGCACCGACATGGCCACCGTGTTCCTCGACAACGCGCTGCACCTGCGGCGCTTCACCAACCAGGCGACGCGGATCTTCCGCCTCAAGGCCGGCGACGTCGGACGGCCGCTGTCGGACATCGTTTCCGACCTGGCCTATCCGGGCCTGGCCACGGATGCCGGGGAAGTGCTGCGCACGCTGGCCTTCGTCGAGCGCGAGATCGCCACCGGCGACGCGCGCTGGTACCAGGTCAAGATCATGCCCTACCGCACCATGGAGAACGTCATCGATGGCGTCGTCATCACCTTCAACGACATCGGTGTGGCCAAGAATCTGGAGGCCGAACTGCGGGCGCTGGCCGTCAAGCACAAGGAGACGACATGACAGGAAAGGACCCGGCCACCCTGCGTGAAGCCGCCGAAGCGCGTCTGCAGGCGGCCACTACGTCCGGTGCGGCCGGTGCGGCGCCGGCGGCGCGGGCCGATGCCGATCTGCTGCGGCTGGTGCATGAACTGCAGGTACACAAGATCGAGCTGGAAATGCAGAACAGCGAGTTGCGCGAGTCGCGTGCCGAGCGCGAGGCGGCGCTGGCCCGCTACACCGAACTCTACGACTTCGCCCCGGTCGGCTACCTGGCTCTCACCTACGACGGCCTGATTGCGGAAGTCAATCTTACCGGCGCCACGCTGCTGGGGGTGGCGCGGCGGGATCTGCTGCTGAAGCGTTTCGCCGCCTTCGTCGTGCCCGGGGACCGCGAGCGCTGGGCCGGGTTTCTCGCCAACGTGAAAACGCAGGACGGAAAACGCAATATGGAACTGGCATTGCAGCGCGCCGACGGCACCGAGTTTTACGCCCTGATGGATTGCATACGCCACAGAGTTGGTGCTGACAATGCGGCGAATCCCGCGGTGATTCCCAGCGTGGGAAATCCCCTCGAAGTGATCATCGCCCTGACCGACATTTCGGTGCGCAAGGGCATCGAAGCCAGGCTGCAGGAAGCCATGGCCGCCGCCGAGAAAGCCAATCGCGCCAAGACCGATTTCCTGTCCAGCATGAGTCACGAATTGCGCACGCCGCTCAATGCGATTCTCGGCTTCGCCCAGCTCATGGAATCCTCCGCACCGCCGCCGACGGCTGGCCAGCAACGCGATCTGGGACGGATCCTGAAAGCGGGCTGGTACCTGCTGGAGCTGATCAACGAGATTCTCGACCTGGCGCTGATCGAATCGGGCAAGGCGATGCTGTCGCAGGAGTCGGTCTCGCTGGTCGACGTCATGCTCGAGTGTCGCGCCATGGTCGAGCCTCAGGCCCAACAGCGCGGCATCACCATGGCATTTACATTGCGCGACAGCGCCTGGTTCGTCGATGCCGACCGCACCCGGCTCAAGCAGGTTCTGATCAACCTGCTGTTCAACGCCATCAAGTACAACCGGCCGGACGGCACGGTTACCGTCGAGTGTCGGCCGGCCTCGACGGATACGCTGCGCATCGGCATCCGGGACAGCGGCGAGGGCCTGACTGCGGATCAGTTGGGGCAGTTGTTCCAGCCCTTCAATCGCCTGGGCAAGGAAGCCGGCGCGGAGGAGGGCACGGGCATCGGCCTGGTGGTGACCAAGCGCCTGGTGGAACTGATGGGCGGCAGTATCGGCGTGAACAGCAGCGTCGGCGTGGGCAGCGAGTTCTGGGTTGAATTGCGCCTGGCCAGCGCGCCGGCGTTTGCCCCGGCTGACGCGGCGGCATCGACGCCGGAGCTTGCGCAGAGGGCGCTGGCCGGCACCCTGCTGTATGTCGAAGACAATCCGGCCAATCTGGAGCTGGTCGAGCAACTCGTGGCACGCCGTCCGGAACTGCGCCTGCTGTCTGCGGCGGACGGCAAACTCGGGATGGAGTTCGCCCTCGCCTATCAGCCACAGGTGATCGTGATGGACATCAACCTGCCCGACATCAGCGGGCTCGATGTCATGAAGTCCCTGCGCGCCGATCCGTCGACGGCGCATATCCCGATCATCGCGCTGAGCGCCAACGCCCTGCCCGGCGACATTGCATATGCGCTGCAAGCCGGGTTCTACCGCTACCTCACCAAACCGATCAAGATCGAGGAATTCATGGATGCGCTGGACACGGCATTCAAGTTCGCCGCGACGCGAGCAGCCAGCGACGCCCGTCGTGCATGAGTCATGCCGCTCCACAGTAGTAAGCAGACATGTTGAAACCGATGGATGTAGGAGCGAGCTTGCTCGCGATAG
>NZ_JASJPC010000023.1:0-83505 GCF_031426875.1 Sulfuritalea sp. | reverse complement strand
CGGTGGTTCCGGTGGTTCCGGTGGTTCCGGTGGTTCCGGTGGTTCCGGTGGTGCCGGTGGTTCCGGTGGTTCCGGTGGTTCCGGTGGTTCCGGTGGTTCCGGTGGTTCCGGTGGTGCCCGTGGTCCCGGTGGTCCCGGTGGTGCCCGTGGTACCGGTGGTGCCGGTGGTGCCGGTGGTGCCGGTGGTGCCGGTGGTGCCGGTGGTGCCGGTGGTTCCGGTGGTTCCGGTGGTGCCCGTGGTGCCCGTGGTCCCGGTGGTACCGGTCGTGCCGGTGGTTCCGGTCGTTCCGGTCGAGCCGGTCGAGCCGGTGGTGCCAGTAGTGCCTGTTGTATCCGTGATGCCGGCGCTATTGCCAAAGTCGGGAGATATGCCCTTGCTGTCAGTGATCGTGCCGTCGTCGTTTCGTCTCAACATTCCGACGATGGTTCGCTTTCCATCGACGGTGATCGACTGAACGCTCTGGCCGACGATCGTCAGCTCGTATTTGCCCGGTGTCAGCCCGGTGAACTTGTAAATCCCGTCCTTGTTCGTAACGGTTGCCAGCTCGACGCCGCCGGCTTGGCTCCTGACGATAACCTTGATGTTGGGCAGGGGCTCGCTTGCCGCCAGCGCAGCCGGGCCCCAGCACGACATGCCTAGGCCTGCGATAAGCGTGAGCATCAGGCGCGACAGGGGTTCTCTCTTCCCTCCGCCGCCTACCGAATCGGGATCCTGTTGGTCCATTTCACTGCTCCTCGCTCGATCGGTCCGGCATCATCAACATTCGCGACAGCCCCGGTCGGGGTGCCACTTTCTCAACCGATCTGGCGGTGAACAGCTTTCGCGGCAAGCACCAATAAGTTCGCTATTACCCTCCTCCCGCCCCGCCGGCACCGCCTGCTCCCCTCGCGGGACTGAGCGAGGGATTGAGCGCAGGATTGGTTGCGAACGGGCCCGAGCCAGGAGTTTGCTGATTGAATCCAGCGCCGAAGCTCTGGCTGCCGGAGCCGCTGGTCGGCGCACCGAAACCACCGCCTATGCTGCTGGCGCTGCCCATGCCGCCGCCCGGACCCATGCCGCTTCCGCTACCAAAGCCGACAGGGGGTGCTGGCTGAGCAGGCGGGGCAGCCCTGGTCTGGTTGGGCTCCGGCTGATCCGCGGCTGCCGCTGCGCCCATCGAGAGCAAGGCATATGCCATTAGCGCAATTACGGGACTGAACTTCATTTGAATCTCCTGTGACTGGAGTTGAATCTCGGTTGCAAGTGGCTTTGCCTACTGCCGCCGTGAGACGAACGAGGCAAGCAAGCCATGCAATAAGTCAATAACTGAAGCTCACGCCAAGCGACAGGACGTGGTTGGTGTAAGCCGTTCCGACGAAGTTCGAATCGTTCTTCATGTAGGCGTAGCCGCCGTTGAGGTACCAGTTCTTCGACATCCGCTCGGTGACCTCGGCGAATAGGGTTTGCGTGGTGGCATTGAACGCCACCAGGCTCTTGAAATCGCGCGCGGAGTGGCTGTAGCCCAGATTGACGAAGGTATCGGGGCGCGGCAGGTAGCCCAGGTTCAGGCCGTAAGTCGCGCCGGTGTAACTGAAGGAAGCGAGATTGGCCTTGTTGTCCTCATAGTCGGCAACCCCCTTGAGCCACAAGGTCTGGTTCAGCTGCTTCTTGATTTCAAGGCTTGCGCCGACGCCATTGGAATCGCGTTCGTTTTGCCGGGTATCGCGGCGGAAGCCGCGCCCCATGATCTGGCCCGACCAGGTCGGCGACAACTGCCGGTAAAACCCCGCGCTCGCCATCAGCATGGAACTGTCGAGGTTGTCGAACTTGTTGTAATAGGCCGTCATCGCGCCGGCCTGGGCGATGAAATAATTGGTTTGCGCATCGTCCAGCGGCTTGAAATACACCGCCGACGCGCTCAGCGAAAGAAAGTTGTCACTCTGCTGATTCGCCTTGGTCGGCGTATCGGGCGAGCCATTGACATTGCTGTCGTTCGACAGTCTGGCGCCCGCATTCAAGGTGACCTCGGCGTAAGCCGGGCAAGCCAGTATGGCAAGCACGGCAGCCACGAGTGCAATTGATCCGGCTTGGTGGGAACTGGTTTGCATCGGCATTTCCTTGTCATTTAATTATGAATCGCAAAACACCGGCGGATTCGGGCACGCAATGCAATTTCCCATACCGGGCAGGAATAGCAGACAAGGAATTTGACGCCCCATCTCGCCGGCCTTGGCGGCACGAGCGTCAGGCAGGAACTGCGACCATACTCTCTTATGTTCCTGTTTAGGCACCCATCACACCAAAACCTCGTCCCAATGCTATTCAGACCGGAACGGCCGTCTGTGCGCTGCCGCACACAGGGGCCGAATAGTTTGGCGATGAATCCAGCGCGCAGCAGCAGCTCGCCGACACCCGAAAGGCGCGCCCGGCAACGGCGTCCGCCTACCGCGACCGGCCCAAGAGTTGGCGCTGATGATACGGCGCGGGCAGGAATTCGCGGCATAATTCCGCTGGCTCGATAGACAAGACGCCGGGGAACTCATGGTCAACGAATACATCTTTTTCGACGCGGCACTGCGCGACCGCTTCGTCGGCTTCCTCGCCGCGCGCGGCATTTCGGGCGAACTGCGCGCCGATGCGATGGAGGGTTTCGTCGTGGCCCTGGCCGACGATCTGGATGACGATCTGGATGACGATCTGGAGGAGGCCATCGAGGACGAATACACGACGCTGATGGAAGCGCAGCGCGACCTGGTCGAAGCCGCCGACGGTGACAACACGCTCGCGCTGATGGCCGTCACCATCACGCTGCCCGACGGCCAGCCCGGCGTGGTGCGGATTCCGGCGCGCCACGCGCGCCGCCTGTTCGCGCACTTTTCCGTCGAGGAGGTGCATGAACTGGTCGCCGCCATCGCGCAAAGCGTGGCGAATCCGGTGGCGGGGCCGTTATGCCAAAGAGATTACCCGGCACCGTGACAAGCGCACCGAAGGAATTGTGCAGTGTGCGAACTGTTCGGCTATAGCAGCGAGCACGAGCAGGGCCTGAGCCGCTGGCTGATGCCGTTTCGCCAGCGCGGCGGCGGCAATGCCGACAACCCGGACGGCTGGGGCGTCGCCTCCTGGCATGACGGCGTCGCCCGCCTCTCCAAATCTTCCGAAGCGGGCTTTCGCAGCGAACAATTCGCCCGCGTGGCCGACGAACTGAGCACCCGCCTGGCCATCGCCCATGTGCGCAAGGCGCGGCATCCGCCGGTGCCGGGCATGCTCAACACCCATCCCTTCATCCATGCCTGCTGCAATCGCGAATGGGTCTTCGCCCACAACGGCATGGTGCCCGAGGTCATCGCCTGGCAGACCACCGGGCCGCTGTGCCTGCCGGACGGCGAGACGGATTCCGAATATGCCTTCTGCCATTTGCTGACCGGCATCGCCGAGGCCTACGAGCAGGCGCAGCGGCCGACATGGCTGACCCGCCTGGCGCAGCTTACGGAAAAGATCGCGGCGCTGGGCAAGTTTAACTTCCTGCTCTCCGACGGGCAGGAACTGATTGCCTACGGCCATGACCGGCTGCATGGCCTGGAACTCGACGACGAGTCCGGCCGCCAGGTCATCATCGCCACCGAGCCGCTGAGCGACGGGCCGTGGCAACCCTTCGCGGCGCGCGAACTGCGCGTGTATCGCGACGGCCGGCAGATCGCGCGGCTGAGCGGCGCGGCAGCGGATTCGACCGCGGCGCGCTGACGGCCCCCTCAGACCAGTTGCTGGCGCAGTTCCGCCAGATAACGCAAGCCGGCGATCGCGCGGCTGCCGTACCAAGACACCATTTCGCCGTCGATGCGGGTGACCGGCCGCTGCGCCAGCGCGGCGACTTCGGCCATGTCGCGCGCGCTGAATACATAAGGCTCCGAAGGCAGCAGCACGCGGGCGACATCATTCAGCCACGGCGCATCCCAGGCGAATTGCGGAAAGCGTGCCGGAGCTTCCGCCGGCAGCGTGTCCCAGCCGGCAGCGGCGAGCATCGAGGAAATATAGGTGTCGCGCCGCACCGTCATCCAGGGCTCGCGCCAGATCGGATAGAGCACGGCCTCGCGCGGCAGCGTGGCGCTTACGGCGGCAAGCTCGCAACGCGCTGTGGAGAATTCCGCGGCGAGTCGCGCGGCATCCGCTTCGCGGCGGAAGATGCCGCCCAGCAGCGCATACAGGCCGAGGTTGTCATCGACGGTTTGCGGATGCACGACGACGACATGGGGCACGAATTCCATGATGGCCTCCACCGCCTCGCGACGGTTTTCGTCGATGTCGGCGATGACATGGGTGGGCGCCAGTTGGCGCAGCACATCGAGCTTGACGTCCTTGGTGCCGCCGACCTTGGGCACGCGGCGCAGTTTCTCTTTGGGGTGGACGCAGAAGCCGGTGCGGCCGACCAGGCTATCGGCGAGGCCAAGGTCGCAGACCAGCTCGGTCAGGCTCGGCACCAGGCTGACGATGCGCGGCACGCCGTCATGTGGCGGGTGTTCGCGGCCGAGCGCATCGAGCGGCATTACAGATCCAGGCCGCGCGGCTTCCTGCCGGCGCGGGCGAACAGGGCATCGAACAGCGGATTGGGCAGCAGGCGCAGCAGCTTGGCCACCACGCCCATCTGCCAGGGAATCACCGTGTAGCTGCTGCCGCGTTCGATGGCGCGGGCAAAGCGCCGCGCCGCGGCGTCGGCCGGCAGCAGGAAGGGCATCGGGTAGGGATTTGCAGCCGTCATCGGCGTCGCGATATAGCCCGGCGCGATGGTGACGACCTTGACCCCGCTGCCGCGCAGTTCGCCGCGCAGGGCTTCGAGATAAGCAATGGTCGCCGCCTTCGAGGCCGAATAGGCCCCGGCCCCGGGCAGGCCGCGGATGCCGGCGACCGAGGCGATGCCGACCAGGCGCCCGCTGCCGCGCGCCTTCATCGCGGCGATGAAGGGCTGCAGGGTCTGCGCCATGCCGATTGCATTGACCTCGAAGACGCGGCGCAAGGCGGGCAGGTCGCCGGCATCGTCGGCCAGGGTGCCGACCGAAACGCCGGCATTGGCGATCACAATGTCCGGGCAGCCGCAGCGCGCGATGAAATCCGACGCGGCAGCTTGCAGCGCCGCCGCGTCGGCGACATCGAGCGCATAGCAGGCGTGACCGCCGCAAAGTCCTGGGGGAAGTTCCGCGACCAGTTCCGAGAGTTGCCGCTGGCGACGCGCCGCGAGACCCAGGGTGGCGCCGGCCTGCGCGTAGTGGCGGGCCAGCGCCGCGCCGATGCCGCTCGAAGCACCGGTGATGAAGACGCGCACCGCCGCCTACTTGCGCCCGGTTTCGGCGCGCACGCCGTCGATCAGCTGATCGAGGAGCACGATCAGCTCGCCGTAGGTGCCCGGCGTGATCGCCTGGTAGCGGCCGTGCACCACCATCGCCGGAACGCCGCTGAGGCCGGCGGCCTTGGTCAGCTCGCGGGCCTGGCGGATGCGACTCTCGACGCCGAAGGAAGCCCAGGCCTCCTTGAATCTGGCGGCGTCGACGCCCTTCGTCGCCACCCATTCGAACAGCACTTTTTCATTGTCGAGGCGCTTGCGTTCGAGGTGGATCGCATTGAACGCCTCGGCGTGCAGCCGGTCCAGCAGGTTCATGGCTTCCAGCGTGTAGTAGAGCCTGGCGCCCGGCGTCCATTTGTTGTTGGGGAAAACGGCCGGCACGCGACGGAACACGACATCGGCCGGCAACTTCCTGACCCAGGGCATGAGCACCGGCTCGAAATCGAAGCAATGCGGACAGCCATACCAGAAGAATTCGGTGACTTCGATCTTGTTCCGCTCGGCGGCCAGGGGCGGGTAGATTTCGCGGAAGTCGCGCCCTTCCTTGAGTTCCGCCGCGCCCGCGCCCGGCGCCAGGCACAGGCCGAGCACCGCCAGGACTGCTGCCACACGGCCACGCCATGCGCTCATCGCCGCGCCCTATTCGACTTTCTGCTTGATCACGCTGCCCTGCAATCCGCTGTGGGTCAACAGCGCCCGCGCCCGATTCATCTCGTCGACGTCGCGGTAGGGGCCGACGCGCACGCGATGCATGGTGCCCTTTTCGGGAATGGCGACTTCCTGCACGCTGGCATCGAGCCCGGTCAGCGCGAGCTTGGCCTTGAGGTTGTCGGCGTCGGCCGCCTTCTGGAAGGAACCGACCTGCAGGAAGAAGATTTCCACGGGAGCCGGCTTGGCTTCGGCCACAGGCGCCACGGCCGACCCCGCTGCGGACGCCGCCGGTTTGGCGGCGCCGGGTGCGGCTGGAGCGGCCGGCGCGGCCGCCGGCTTGCCTTCGAGGATGTTGTAGAAGTCGAAGCGCTGACGCTCGGCCGGTTTGTCCCCGGGCTTGCCGGGCAGCGCCGCCGGCGTCTGCTCTGCGGTCCCGCCGCTGCCATTGCGGGGCGCGCCTTCGTACTTGTTCTGGAAGGGCAGCGGCGATTTGTTGAGCATCCAGACCACGCCGAGGGAAAGCAGGACGCCGATCACCAGGCCGATGAATACGCCGAGCAGCGTGCTGCCGCCGTTCTTATTCTGCGCTGCGCGCGGCTTTGCCGCGGCGCGCGAGGATTGGTCGAATTTACCCATGGTCACATGCTCACCGGTTGCGAAACTCCCAGCAGGGAGAGTCCGTTCTGCAGCACCTGCCGCGTCGCCAGGGCCAGGGCCAGGCGCGCCTCGCGGGTTGCACTATCGTCGACCAGCACCCGCTCGGCGTTGTACCAGCTGTGGAAATCGCCGGCCAGGTCTTTCAGGTAAAAGGCCAGGGCGTGCGGCGCATAGTCGCGCGCCGCCTGCTGGATCAGTTCGGGGAATTCGGCCAGGCGCGCGCACAGCGCGTATTCGCGCTCGTGCTGCAGCGGCGTCAGATCGACCGCGGCCAGCGCGGCCGCGTCGCCTTCCCACTGCGCCAGCACCGAGCAGATGCGGGCGTGGGCGTACTGGACGTAATACACCGGGTTGTCGTTGCTCTGCGACTTGGCCAGGTCGAGGTCGAAATCCAGCGCCTGGTCGCACTTGCGCAGCATGTAGAAGAAGCGGCAGGCGTCGTTGCCGACTTCGGCACGCAGCTGGCGCAGCGTGACGTATTCGCCGGAGCGGGTGGACATCGAGACCTTGTGCCCGTCGCGGAACAGGCTGACGAACTGCACCAACGTCACGTCGAGCCGCTCGGTATCGGCCCCGGAGGCGGCCAGCGCACCCTTGACGCGCGGGATGTAGCCGTGATGGTCGGCGCCCCAGACGTCGATCACCTTGTCGAAGCCGCGTTCGAACTTGTTCAGGTGGTAGGCGATGTCCGACGCGAAATAGGTGTAGATGCCGTTGTCGCGCTGCACCACGCGGTCCTTCTCGTCGCCGAAGGCGGTCGACTGGAACCACTTGGCGCCGTCCTGGGTATAGATATGGCCGGATTTCTCCAGCGCCGCGACGGCGCGCGCCACCATGCCCGTGTCGTAGAGGCTGCGCTCGGAAAACCAGACATCGAAATGCACGCCGAATTCCTCGAGGTCGGCGCGGCAATCGGTCAGCTGCTCGTTCAGCACATGGCTGTGCACATAGGCCCAGTCTTCGCCGAGCAGATCCTTGCCGGCCAGGATCAGGCCGTCGAGGCGCAGCTCGTCGTCTTCCGTCTGCGGCAGGCAGGCCAGCACCGCTTCGGCCGGATGCACGTAGCGGTCGCCGTGGGCCTGCTTGATCTGTTCCGCCATCTCGATCACATAGCCGCCCTGATAGGCGTTGGGCGGGAAGGGCACCGGCTCGCCGAACAGTTCCAGATAGCGCAGCCAGGCCGAAACGGCGAGGATGTCCATCTGCCGGCCGGCGTCATTGACGTAGTACTCGCGCGTCACCTCGAAACCGGCGAAGGCCAAGAGCGATGCCAGGCTGGCGCCGTAGGCCGCGCCGCGGCCATGGCCGACGTGCAGCGGACCGGTGGGATTGGCGGAAACGAACTCGACCTGCAGGCGGCGTGCGGCGCGACCGTTCTTCGCCGGACCGTGGCCGAAATTCTTCCCGGCGGCGAGCACGGCGCCAACCACTGCGGTGCGCGCCGCCGGCGTCAGGGTGAAATTGATGAAGCCGGCACCGGCAATCTCGGCCTTCGTCACATACGGCGAAGGCGGCAGCTCGCGCACCAGGCGTTCGGCAATCTGGCGCGGATTGGTCTTCAGTTCGCGTGCCAGTTGCATCGCCAGATTGCTGGCGAAGTCGCCATGGCTGGCCTGCTTGGGACGTTCGAGGATGATTTCGGTCAGGCCCTGTCCGGGCGCCACGCTGGTCAGTGCGGTACGCAGCAGGCCGGTGAGATGCCGACGGGCATCGAAGACTGTGGGAGTAGGTGCGCTGGATGCAGCCATATCGGAGTAGACAGGGTCTTTCACTGGGCCGTGAATTATACTTCCCGTTTAACGTCCGCCCCAGCCCCCCGTGCGCATCTTCCGCCTGATCCGTATCGCCCGCGTCGCCTACCTCTACGGGCTCGACAGCCTCGTGCTCGAACACGAGATCGAACCCGGCTTGCGCACGCGCCTGCTGTTTGCGGCACAGCGTCTGATGTTCTGGCGTGACCTGTCGGCACCGCGCGCGGTACGCCTGCGCCAGGCGCTCGAAGCCCTGGGGCCGATCTTCGTCAAGTTCGGACAGCTGTTATCCACGCGGCGCGACCTGCTGCCGCTGGACATCGCCGACGAACTGGCCAGGCTGCAGGATCGCGTGCCGCCGTTTGCCTCGGAACTGGCCATCGCCGAACTGGAGAAGGCCTACGGCAAGCCGGTGGATCAGGTGTTCGCCTCCTTCGAGCGCGAACCGGTGGCCTCGGCCTCGGTAGCCCAGGTGCATTTCGCCGTGCTGCCGGACGGACGCGAGGTCGCGGTCAAGATACTGCGCCCTGGCATCCAGCCGGTGATCGAGCACGACATCGCGTTGCTGCAGGTCGCCGCCAGCCTGCTGGAAACCCTCTGGGCCGACGGCCGGCGCCTGAAGCCGCGCGAGGTGGTGGCCGAGTTCGACAAATACCTGCACTACGAACTGGACCTGATGCGAGAGGCCGCCAACTGCTCGCAACTGCGGCGCAATTTCGCGGGCTCCGACCTGCTGATTCTGCCCGAGGTGTATTGGGACTGGTGCACCACCAGCGTGATGGTCATGCAGCGCATGCACGGCACGACGATTTCGCAGATCGATACGCTGCGCGCCAAAGGCGTGGACATCCCGCGCCTGGCCCGCGCCGGGGTCGAAATATTTTTCACCCAGGTGTTCCGCGACGGCTTCTTCCACGCCGACATGCATCCCGGCAACATTTTCGTCGCCACCGAAGGGGCGCACAGCGGCAGCTACATCGCACTGGACTTCGGCATCGTCGGCACCCTGTCCGATATCGACAAGAACTACCTGGCGCAGAATTTCCTGGCCTTCTTCAAGCGCGATTACAAGCGCGTCGCCGAAGTGCACATCGAATCCGGCTGGGCACCCAAGGAAACCCGCGTCGACGAGTTCGAGGCGGCGATCCGTTCCGTCTGCGAACCCTTCTTCGACCGGCCGCTCAAGGAAATCTCGCTGGGCCGCGTGCTGCTGCGCCTGTTCCAGACCTCGCGCCAGTTCAACGTGGAAATCCAGCCGCAACTGGTGCTGCTGCAGAAGACCCTGCTCAACGTCGAGGGCCTCGGCCGCGAGCTCGATCCCGAACTCGATCTGTGGAAGACCGCCCTGCCCTACCTGGAACGCTGGATGAACGAGCAGCTCGGCTGGCTGGCGCTGGAGAACAACATCAAGCGCGAGGCCGCGAACTGGGCCAAGCTGCTGCCGACCCTGCCGCGCCTGGTGCATCAGGCACTGACGGCCACGGCGACGCCGGCCCCCAACCTCGAACTGGAAAGCCTGGCCGCCGAAGTGCGCAGCCTGCGCCAGATGCTCTGGCTGGCGTTCGCGGTCGCCGCCGGCGCACTGGCCTTCGCCGTTTTACAATAACGACAAACTCTCTCGACGCAGAGGGCGCAGAGGCGCAGAGAAAAAGCCCGGCGAGAGAAACAATTCAGTTGCTTTTGAAGTTCTCTGCGCCTCTGCGTCCTCTGCGTTGAAAGCGGCTAATTTGTCTGGCGAGGATTTCCGATGCTGCTCTGGTTCGTCATTCTTTATCTGATGGTGTCGGTCGGCATCGGACTGTTCGCCGCCACCCGCGTACATAACGCCCGCGATTTCGCCGTCGCCGGCCGCAGCCTGCCGCTGCCCATCGTGATGGCAACGGTGTTCGCCACCTGGTTCGGCGCCGAATCGATATTCGGCATTTCCGGCACCTTCCTCAAGGAGGGACTCGGCGGCGTGGTGGCCGACCCCTTCGGCTCCTCGATGTGCCTGATCCTCGCCGGCATCCTGTTTTCCCGCTATCTCTACAAGCTCAACATCATCACCCTGGGCGACTTCTACCGCATGCGCTACAACCGCACGGTCGAAGTGCTGACCACGCTATGCATCGTGATTTCCTACCTGGGCTGGGTGGCGGCGCAGATCAAGGCGCTGGGCTTGCTGTTTTTCGCCGTCACCGACGGCGCCGTCGACGTGGAAACGGGCATGGTGCTGGGTACGGTTCTGGTGCTGACCTATACCGTATTCGGCGGCATGTTCTCGGTGGCAATCCTCGATTTCGTGCAAATGATCGTCATGCTCGGCGGCCTGCTGTTCGTCGCCTGGATGGTCAGCGGCAAAGTTGGCGGTGGCGCCACGGCGGTAATCGACCACGCCAGCGCCGCCGGCAAGTTCTCCTTCTTCCCGCCGGCCGATCCATGGCTGTGGCTGACCTTCATCGGCACCGGGATAACCATGATGTTCGGCTCGATCCCGCAGCAGGACGTGTTCCAGCGCATAACTTCGGCCAAAAGCGCAAGGATCGCGTTGTGGGGCTCGGTAGCGGGCGCCTCGCTGTATTTCTGCTTCACCTTCGTGCCGATGTTCATCGCCTACTCGGCAACGCTGATCGATCCGGCCACCTTTGGCAGCCTGCTGGAGAAGAATGCTGAACTCATCATCCCGACGCTGATCAAGAGTTACACGCCGCTGTTCGCCCAGGTGCTGTTCTACGGCGCCGTGCTGTCGGCCATCATGAGCACCGCATCGGCGACGCTCCTGGCACCTTCCGTCACATTCTCCGAGAACGTAGTGCGCGGCTTTTTCCCGAACATGGGCGACCACCAGTTTCTCCGGGTGATGCGCGTCTCGCTGGTGTCTTTCGCCGGCATGGTCCTGGCATTTGCGCTGTATAACGACGCCTCGATCTTCAAGATGGTCGAGAACGCCTACAAGATCACCCTGGCCGGCGCCTTCGTACCGCTGGTATTCGGCATCCTGTGGCGTCGCTCCACCACGCAGGGCGCACTGGCGGCAATTTTCGGCGGCCTCGTGACCTGGATCCTGATCGAAGTACTGATCGGCGAGGCAAGCCTGGTGCCGCCGCAACTGATCGGGCTCGGCGTCTCGATCGTGGGCATGGTCGCCGGCTCGCTGCTGCCGCAATGGGTCGGCCACCACCTGCCGGGCCACGACCCGCACGCGATACTGCATCACCACGCGGCAGCGCAGACGCACCATGCCGAGCCAGAACACCGGCACTGAGCATGACTGAAAAGCAGTCGCTCTACGAACTCCTGGGTCTCAGCGACAAGGCATCCGCCGAGGAGATCCGCCAGGCTTTCGAAGAACTCCGGCAGGCGCTCGAGCGGGAACCGGATGGCGAGGAAAAGCACAACCGGCTCGCCATCCTGCAGGATGCCCGCAACGTACTGAACGACAGACGCCAGCGCGCGGGTTACGACCGCCGCCAGCGCGACAGGCGACAAGCCGCGGTGGCGGTGCCGCCGCCGGCACGCTCGCGCTGGCCGGCCTTTGCCTTGCTGGCGATACTCGCTGCGGCCTATCCGCTCTGGCGCCATTTCACGGCAAGCGCGCCAGTCGCCCCGACCAAGGCGCCGCAAGCCTTGGCACCCCCTGCGGTGGCCAAGGCGGAGCCACCCGTCGCCGAGGACATCGCCGCCCTGCTGCCCGCCGCGCCCGCAATGGCACCGCCTCCGGCACCGTCGGCGCCGACAACCCAAACGGCCCCGACGACGGCCCCGCGGGAGAACCCGCCGCACCCGGTCTCGGAGGCGCCGCATGCCGCGACGCTGATGAAGATCGCCGACTCGACCTACCTGATCATCGGCGGCGCCGGCTTCGGCACCGGCGTGGCGATCGATGCCGACCGCCTGCTGACCAATTGCCACGTCATCGCGCCCAACGTGCTCAAGGGACCGCTGTTCGCCGTCAATGCGATCACCGGCGCGAAAACCCGCATCACCGAGGCCGCCTTCCTCATCACGGAAGATGCCTGCGTCGTACATGCGCCCGGCCTCAACGGCAAGCCGGCCGCCATGGGCGAAGCCGGCCAATTGGCGAAGGGAACGCCGATTTTCAACATCGGCTTCGCCGACGGCCGCCTGATATTTTCGGCAGGCAGGCTGCTCGGGGTCATCATGCGCGGCAGCCAGAACTACCTGGTTTCCTCCAATCACTGCGACGTGGGCGTCTCCGGCGGCCCGCTGGTCGACACCGAAGGCCGCCTGGTAGGCCTGACCTCGGGCGGTCCGGCGGACCGCAGCTTTTGCCTGTCGCTCACCGCCGAGACGGCGCGCAAAGTGCTGACGCAAACCCCGATCGCGATCGACGCCTTCCCGCCCAACTACCTGAGCAACCTCAAGCGGCACTGGTAGCGCCGCGACAGGACAAGGGGCCGCGGCCTTGTTACGCGGCGGCGAAGGCGGCAGAATCGGGACTGTGGCAAACGGCACGCGCACCCACCTGACGCTTTACCTGACCGGCAGCTACGTGCTGCTGATCATCTACGCCAGCCTGTATCCGCTGGCCGACTGGCACGACAGCGGCGGCGACCCGTCGAGCTTCCTCGGTGCGACATGGCCGCGCTACTACACCGGCTTCGACCTGGCGACCAACCTGATCGCCTATCTGCCCTTCGGCTTCCTCTGTGCCGCCGCCTGGCGCCGACAACTGGCGCCGTTGCCGGCCTGGCTGCTGACCGCCCTGCTGGGCAGCGCACTGAGCCTGTCCATGGAACTGCTGCAGAACTACCTGCCCAACCGCGTGCCGTCCAATCTGGATCTCGCCTGCAATGCCACCGGCGCCATGCTCGGCGGCTGGCTCGGCGCGCTATGGGGCGCCCGCGTGCTCGACGAAGGACGGCTTGCCGGCCTGCGCCGCCGGCTCATGATGAACGGCTACGGGGTCGACATCGGCGTGCTGCTGGTGGCCGCCTGGCTGATCAGCCAACTATCGCCCGAGTCGCTGCTGTTCGGCAGCGGCAACCTGCGCCAGATGCTCGGCCTGCCGCCGGTGCAGCCTTTCCTGGCGGAACGCTTCGTCGATCTGGAAACCTTCATCGCCGCCGCCGGCCTGCTGGCCGCGGGACTGGTCATTTCAATGTTGCTGCGCCGCCACGCCCGCGCCCTGACCCTCGGCCTCCTGCTCGGCGCCCTGCTGATCAAGACAGCCACCCACGCCTTGCTGATGGGGCCGGCGGCGGCGCTGGGCTGGATCACACCGGGCAACAGCCTCGGTATCGGCATCGGACTGGTGCTATGGTGGAGCGCGTCCTTCCTCAGCTTTCCGCCGCAACGCGCCGTGGCGTCGCTGGCGCTGCTGCTGACCACCGTCATGGTCAATGTCGCGCCGGAGAACCCCTACCTGCAGAACATGCTGCAGATCTGGAACCCCGGCCAGTTCCTGAATTTCAACGGCCTCACGCGCCTGATCTCCTCGTTGTGGCCCTTCCTTGTCCTGCCCTGGCTGATGACCTACCGTCCGAAAAAAAATGAACCCGATTACTGACCTCACCACCCTGCGCGATGCGCTGCGGGCTTTTTGCGCCGCACGCGACTGGCATCGCTACCACACGCCGAAGAACCTCGTCATGGCGCTCAGCGTCGAGGCGGCGGAACTGGTCGAGCATTTCCAGTGGGCCACACCCGAGGAAAGCCTCGATCTCGCGCCCGAAAAACGCGCCGAGGTCGCCGACGAAATCGCCGACGTGCTGATCTACCTGACCGAACTGGCCGACGTGCTCGGCATCGACCCGATCGCCGCGGCGCGCGCCAAGATCGTCAAGAACGCGGTCAAATACCCGCCGCCCCTATAATCGTTTCTTTGCCCAGAGTCCGTCCCATGAGCTATTTCAAGCACCACGTGTTCTTCTGCACCAACCAGCGCGCGCCCGGCGAAACCTGCTGCAACAATCACGGCGCCGGCGACATGCGCGCCTACGCCAAGGACAAGGTCAAGGCGCTGGGCAAGAAATTGCCGGGCAATGTGCGCATCAATGCCGCCGGCTGCCTCGACCGCTGCGAAGAGGGGCCGGTCATGGTGATCTATCCCGAGGCCGTCTGGTACACCTACGTCGATAAGGAAGACATCGACGAGATCATCGACGAACACCTGGTGCACGGCCGCGTCGTCGAGCGCCTGAAGATCTGAAGTGTCGCGGCACGAAAGAGTCCTGATCGACGGACCCGACGGCAAGATCGAGGTCTTCGTCGAGGAACACGAAAACCCGCAGGGCATCGCCCTGATCGCGCATCCGCATCCGCTGTTCGGCGGCACCGCCGACAACAAGGTCGTCACCACCCTGGCACGCGCATTCCGCGAGCGCGGCTGCATCACGTTGCGGCCGAGCTTTCGCGGCGTCGGCGGCAGCGAGGGGGAACACGACCACGGCGATGCCGAGACCGATGACGTGCTGGCGGTACACGACTGGGCGCGCGCCCGCTATGCCGGCGTATTGACGCCATCCGGCGCCGCGCTGCCGCTCTACCTGGCCGGTTTTTCCTTCGGCGCCTACGTCACCACGCGCCTGGCCAAGCGCCTCGCCGCGGCCGGCGACCCGGCGCGCTGGCTGGTGCTGGTCGGCACCGCCGCCGGCTTCGTCGAAGGTGCGCGCACTTACGACACCGAAGCAGTAACCGCCGACACGCTGGTGATCCACGGCTCCGCCGACCAGACCGTGCGCCTCGACAACGTGCTGGCCTGGGCCCAGCCACTGGAGATCCCGGTGGTGGTGGTTCCCGGCGCCGACCATTTCTTCCACCGCCGCCTGCATCTGATCCGCGACATCATCCAGCGCGCCTGGCACTAGTAAGCGGGCATGTTGAAACCGATGGATGCAGGAGCGAGCTTGCTCGCGACAACGGCTTATCGCGAGCAAGCTCGCTCCTACAGGAAATGCGCCTTTTCCTTGTTGACTGACCACTAGGCGGCGCGCGCCCGTGCCGCCTAGTGCGGCGCGGCGTCCCAGGCCTTGCGTATCTGCTCCAGGCGGTGATTGCCGGCGTCGCGCAGGCTGACGAAGTTCATGTAGCCCTGCATGCGGTTGTTGAGACGCTTGCTGGTGCCGACATCCATCGTCAATTTTCCCGCGGCGGCTTCCTCGAAGCATTTGACGATGCAGGTCGCGGCATTGAGATGCACCGCCACATTCTTGTTGGCCTCGGCGAGCCGCGAAAACTCTTCCACCGCATCCAGCAGCCGGCCATGCTTGGCCATGTCGGCGGCGGCGACGTTCATCTGCCGCAGATTCTCGGTGGCGCCTGCGGCGATCTGCGTCGCCTGTTCCGTCCAGCCGCCGCTGGCCATCATCTGCTTGATGCGATCCTCGATCGACTGGTTGCCGATATGGTCGTCGTAAAGCGCCTTGGCCATGTTGCATGCCGTCTGCTCGTCGCCCATCGTGACGGCGGCTTCGAGCATGAACATCGACTGCTCGCGATCGACTTCGAGGTCGTTGGCCTTGGCCGCTTCGAGCGTCTGCATCATCTCCTTGTAGGTCTTCGCCGTGGCCTGCTGATCGCCCTTGGTCACCGCCGTCGCATAGGAAACCGTCTTGCTGGAAAGGTTGTAGGCGGGGTCGTTCTTGTGGAAATCGGACAGATTGCCGGCGAGCCCGTCCAGCCGGTCCAGCGCCCCCTTGCTGCCGCTCCTGATCAGCATCGCGGCATAGCTGCAAAAATCTCCCGGCCGCACGAAGCTCGATCCGCGACCGTGCAGATGCATCAGGCCGTAGGCATCGACGGCGGTCTGCAGGTCGTCGGTGGCGATCGCGATGCGCGCAATCTCGCGCTGCCGCGTCAATGACTTCGGATTCTTCTGCAGCACCAGCTTGAGCAGCGCCTTGGTGGCCTCGAGATCGCCCTTGCGTTCATGCACCCTGGCCAGCAGGTCGTGGGCATGCAGGTAGTCCGGATTGTCGTGGATCAGTTCCTCGATGATCGCTGCGGTTTCGTCGTAGCGATCGAGATGGAAGAAGGCCTTGGCCTTGCCCAGCTTGGCCCACGGCAGGCGCGGCCGGACTTCGAGTATGGATTCGAAATGGTCGTAGGCCTCCTGGTAGTGCTCCATCTGCATCATGCAGTCGCCGGCGATGCGCTGGAAGCCCGCGACGTGGCGCGGATGATGCAGCGATTCGCTGCGGCACAGCGTTAGCGCCTGCTCGAACTGCCCGGCATCGTAAAGATCGGTCGCGCCCTTCATGACCTGGCGCTGATCCCAGGCCCGGCCCAGGCGCTCGTGCAGCATCTCCGGCGAGATCGGCTTGATCAGGTAGTCGTCGGGCGCCAATTCGACGGCCGAGAACACCTGTTCGTACTTGCGCTCGCCGGTGATCATGATCCAGATGGTCGATCGCGGCAGCAGTTTCTGCCGCCGCACTTCCTCCAGCAACTGCTGGCCGTCGCGCGTGTCGGAAAGGATGTAATCGCACAGCACCACGTCGTAATTGCCGCGGGTGCGGATGCGATATAGCGCATCGTGGTAGCTGTCGGAGACGTCGATCTTGCTGCCGCCGGCATTGACGATGGTATTGCGCAGCCAGACCCGCATGGTCTGCGAGTCCTCGATCAGCAGATAGCTGAGCGACTCGTACGGACAGGGCTGCGGCGGCGGCGACGGCCGCTGCTGCGCCGCCGTCGAATTGCCTTCGCCCGGCATGTCGCCATCCAACAGGTTCAACAGATCATCCGCGCCAAACAATTCGGGCATTGCCGATTCGACTCCATGCATGGAGAGCTGCCGCGACGCATTGCCGCCGGCAAAACACTCGCGGCTATTTTGCGCGTTTTTCGTCATGACGGGGCTGCACCGGTGGAGCCGCGGCCTTGCGGCGCAGCCTGGAAACCCGGCGCGGCCTGTTAGAATTTCGGCCTCGTCCGGAGGAGTCTGCAGTGCGCCGCGTGCCTGGTCATCCATGAGTCCCTTGCGTGTCGCCGCGCTGCGCAAGTCCTACGATGGCCGCGAAGTGGTCGCCGGGCTCAACTTCGAGCTGCAGCGCGGCGAATGCTACGGCCTGCTCGGCCCCAACGGCGCCGGCAAGACCACCACGCTGCGCTGCTGCCTCGGCCTCACCAGGCCCGATTCCGGCGACATAATGCTGGTCGGCGAACCGGTGCCGGCGCGGGCCCGCGAAGCGCGCATGAAGATCGGCGTGGTGCCGCAGTTCGACAACCTCGACCCCGACTTCACCGCCGCCGAAAACCTGATCGTCTATGGCCGCTACTTCGGCATGGCCGACGGCGAAATCCGGCCGCGGATCGGCGAGTTGCTCGATTTCGCCGGCCTCACAGGCAAGGAAGAGGCCAACATCCGCACCCTGTCCGGCGGCATGAAGCGGCGCCTGACGCTGGCCCGCGCGCTGGTCAACGACCCCGAACTGCTGCTGCTCGACGAACCCACCACCGGCCTCGACCCGCAGGCGCGCCACCTCATCTGGGAACGCTTGAAGCGCCTGCAGGCGCAGGGCAAGACCATCCTGCTGACGACCCACTTCATGGACGAGGCCGAGCGCCTCTGCCAGCGCCTGGCCATCATCGACGACGGCAGGATGGTCGCCGAAGGCGCGCCGCGCGAACTGATCCGTCAGCAGATCGAGCCGCAGGTGGTCGAGGTCTATGGCGAGGATGCACCGGGCTGGGCCGAGCGTGAAGCGCAGGCCTTTTCGCGCCGCGTCGAAGTCAGCGGCGAAACCGCCTTCTGCTATGTCGAGGACGCCGTCCCACTGCTCGCCCACCTCGCCGCCTGGCCCAACTTGCGCACCCTGCACCGCCCGGCGAACCTGGAAGACGTGTTCCTCAAGCTGACCGGCAGGGAATTGCGGGACTGAGCAAGAGTTGGCGCTGGTGACACGGCGACGCGGCCAGCTCCATGCACACGGTAGTGGACTGGATTGTCGCAGCCTGCGCTAATAAGGGAGCGCCCGCTGCGTCCGCAGTAGAATGACACCGGCTTGCAAAATGCATGTTGCTTTACCGATTGATCATCCTGGTGAACGAAACCGCACCGTGACGAAATCCACGATACCCACCGCCTACGGCGACATCCATACCGGCATCGTCGACCTGCTCGAAGCCGCGCGACGCGCCGCCGCCCGCAGCGTCAACGCCCTAATGACCGCCAGCTATTGGGAAATCGGCCGGCGCATCGTCGAATTCGAACAGGGCGGCAAGGGCCGTGCGGGTTATGGACAGCAGTTGCTCAAACGCCTGTCGGCAGATCTTACGGCCAGATTCGGGCGAGGTTTCGGCGTGATCAATCTCCAGCAGATGCGCAACTTTTACCTCTGCTGGCCATCCGACCGAATTCATCAGACACTGTCTGATGAATTCGCCCTCCCGATTCATCAGACAGCGTCTGGCAAATCGGCAGTCAAGGCAATTGCGCAGACACCACCTGCACAATTGCCCGATCTCGCCACGCTCGCCGCCCGCTTTCCGCTCCCCTGGTCGGCCTACGTCCAGCTCCTGGCCGTGAAAAGCGAGGCAGCCCGCGCCTTCTATGAAACCGAGGCGTTGCGCTGTGGCTGGTCGGTGCGCCAACTGAATCGCCAGATCGGCAGCCAGTTCTATGAGCGCATCGCCCTGTCGAAGAACAAGACCGCCATGCTGAAGAAGGTCGAGCCGCAGGACCCGATGACTCCGGAGGAGGCCATCAAGGACCCCTTCGTGCTGGAGTTCCTTGACCTCAAGGACGAATACTCCGAGAACGATCTGGAAGAGGCGCTTATCCAGCGCCTCGCCGACTTCCTGCTGGAACTGGGCGACGATTTCGCTTTCCTCGGCCGCCAGCGACGGTTGCGCATCGACGATGCATGGTTCCGCGTCGACCTGGTTTTCTTCCACCGCCGCCTGCGCTGCCTGGTGATCATCGACCTCAAGGCCGGCCGCTTCAGCTACGCCGACGCCGGCCAGATGCACCTCTACCTCAACTACGCCCGCGAGCACTGGATGAAGCCCGGCGAAAACCCGCCGGTAGGCCTCATTCTCTGTGCCGACAAGGGCACGGCCGAGGCGCACTACGCGCTCGACAACCTGCCCAACAAGGTGCTCGCCGCCGAATACCAGACCGTGCTGCCCGACGAGAAGCTGATCGCCAAGGAACTCGAACGATCGCGACGGGAACTGGAGGCACGCCGCGCGAACTGATCCACACCGGTTCAGCGTAGCGACGCAAGAGTTGGCGCTGGCGGCACGGCGGAACGGCGGAACGGCGGAACGGCGGCAATCGAGGCTGGACCTCGATTTGCCGAATAGGTATCCTGAATGTAAATGGCGATGACGTGACGACCGAAGCCTGCCGAATCCAGCCGCGCTCGATGTGCCAGCCTTCCTGATTCCAAAGAAACTGCATACACGACAATATGATGCCCCCGCACCCAGGAACCGCTATAGACGACAACCCGTTTGAAAAACGTGCCGGGATATGCGAGCGTCACGTATTCGATTTGCTTGCCGTTTCGCCGGCGACATCACGTTAGGACTCATGAGGTCACGCACATGAAACGAGCTGAAGGTGTAATTGCAACAACACTCGTCGACACGCAAGGCGAGCAAATGACTCGCGAAGCGTTGGAAGACATCGTTGACTGCATGTCCAAGTCTCTAATTCCAATTGGAGTCGAACACGACCCGCGTGAGCCTCCACTCGGCCGAATGTCTTCCGGGTTTGTGCGGCCGCGCGATGACGGGGAGTTTGAAGCAGTTGCGATCTTGGAGCTATTTGAAGAAAACGATGAGCCCATCCCGGCAAGTGACACGAGAGAAATTGTCATCCGAAGACATCGAGCTGACGGCTTGCTCATTTCACACGACTGGACTCACCGATCACCTGAGGACCAAGCAGATATAGCGACCATCTCTGAAGTTTTTCGCAATCCGCCTCAATACGATATGAAGAAGGCGGCCGACCCAATTAGCTTGGTTACTATTGCTGGAGCGTTTGTACTTGGCGGCATCGCTAGCGGCTTCCTCAAAGAAATCGGCTCGGACGGTTGGAAGCTTGTTAAGCCGAGACTTGCAGCACTGTTTTCACGGCCTAAGCAAGAAAAAGGAGAACGGCTACTTTCCTTTAGTGTCCTTCTGGAAGTTGAAGGTACGCCAATTGAGATTGACATCATCCATACAAATCCCAGTCCCGAAGAAGTGGACGAATTTCTAGAGAATGGCCTTTCTGTTGTCGATTCGGTACTGCCTTTCTATTTGCATAATGCAAAAGACATCCGGCGACTTGTGTTCGAGGCAAAAGGTAAGAATGTAGAAATTAGGTTTGCTGTACGGAAAGATTGTCGCCCTCTAGCTCCGTCGCTTCGCGTACGGGACGTTCTGGAGCGAAGCCGTCATGAGCCCTAACACTACGTTCGAGGCGACCTGCGCGAAAAGCCGCGCAGGCGCCTCAACTCCACGTTATGCGGCACCAATATGCTGTTGAGGTCCTCAAGTCCGAATTAGCAAGTGAACTTTTGTGGAGATTTAGATGATTGGAACCAATCTAGTAAGAACGCTTCTTTTGATCGGATGCGTCCTTTTCTATCCGCTCAGTGCCGTTGCTGGATTTGAAGATGCCCTGGGTGCGTATCGAGCCAAAGACTACCCAAAAGCAATTACTGAAGCACGTCAGGCCGCTGCAACGGGAGACGCACGCGCGTGCTTCCTGCTAGGCGCAATGTATCAAGGTGGCTTGGGTGTAGCCGCTAGTCCATCCGAGGCGGCGGCTTGGTATGAAAAGGCCGCTCAGGGCGGGGTACTTGGGTCATTCGCTAAGCTTGCTCAGATTTACGCACGGGGAGATGGTGTTCCGAAAAATCCTGAAAAGGCACTCGCATACGCTCGCCAATCGGCGCAATTGGGCGATCCGGAAGGGATGTTCTTCTTGCATGCCTTTCTAAAGGCCACCTCTCTTAGCTATCTTGATGCCAGCGGGAAAGCAGACCAGACAAAATACCAAAAGCTGTCCTCCCGACCGTTGTCTGATCGAGTTCTGGATGTAGAGGCCCAAGACTCGCTCTATCGCTCTTCCGACAAAGGCTATCCTCTTGCGATTCTCACTCTTGCAATTGCATTTGGCGGCACCGTAGGCGACAACAATCGGGAACGTATGCTGAAGCTCACCAGCAAGATTCCTCAGCACACGTACAAGGCATTGCAGAACTATGAGAAAGTTGCGCGCCACATAAATGGCCTGGGCCAAAGCCTTACCACTCCCCAGTTGTTCTACGATGCACAAGTTTCACAGATGTTTGCTGCCATGCTAAAAACGTGCGGGCTTCAAGAGAGCAAGGAAGCAATTAAGTCTGCCGCCCCCGAACTGACATCAATCGCAATTGCCAAGCCCCTGAGCGGTGCAACGTACCTACCGAGCAAGGTGCCTAGTTATGAGCACTCCTATCTTGTCGCTGGCGAGTGGGAGGAAGACTGGACATATCGAGGATGCAATCGGACGGGAACCGTAAGAGTCAAGTTTTCTGCGGATGGACTTGGTGGGGCTCACTTCTCTTCGGAGCAAGTAGGAAAAGATATTCCGGGGCTCGTGAAGCAATGAGATGCCCCCACCGATGTGCCGGATTCCTTTTGCTCAATGTCGCGCCGCATAACCCGGCGGTGCAGGGGACGCTGCGCGAAAAGCCGCGCAGGCCGGTGATTTTGAACGTTCGGCGTCTTCATCCCGTCACCAATGGGACGATCCATGAAATCTGTGTATGTGACGTCCATCGCGTACTTGCGGTGCTGGCCGCGTCCCTGTCTTTAAGGTCGCAAATTGCGACCTTAAAGCGTCCCACTCCTCCTGCGAGAGCGCAAACATGAAATCCGCAGGGAAACGTTCCGCATTGCGCCGCACCTGCTCGTCGAGACGCTTCGTCGGGACCCCATAGAGCGCAGCCAGATCGGCGTCGACAATCACCCTTTGACCACGCAGAATGACGATGCGGCTGGTAATGGCCTCGACCGCCAAGGCAGCGGCAATACGACAAAATAAGCGTGGAAACGATTTAGGAGACCGCCATGGAACTCAAGCCCATCCGCAGCAAGAAGGAATACCAAGCGGCGCTGGCCGAGGTCGAGCGGCTGTGGGACGCGCCGGCGAAGTCGGCCGCGGCCGACCGGCTCGACGTGCTGACCATGCTGGTCGAGCGCTATGAGCGGCAGCACTTCCCGATCGCCGATCCCGATCCCATCGAATTCCTCGGCCATGTGATGGAAAGCCGCGATCTGACGCGCAAGGATCTGGAGGCCTTCATCGGGCCGCGTGGCCGCGTCGCTGACATCCTGAACCGCACCCGGCCCCTGACGCTGGAAATGATCCGTCGCCTCGCCGATGGCCTGCATTTGCCGGCCGAGGTATTGATCAAGCCCTACCGGCTGCGCCGGGAAGCCGGGGAACTCGAAGCGGCATGACAGCCAACACTTACGCGAGCACACGACTGCTTTCGCTACCGCAACTCTCGCTGCGCGCCTTCGCCGTCTGGCGGCGCAATTTCCTGGTCTGGAAGAAGCTGGCGATTCCTTCGCTGCTGGGCAATCTGGCGGACCCGATGATCTACCTGTTCGGCCTCGGCTATGGTCTCGGCGGGCTGTTGCCGCAGATCAACGGCGTCTCCTACATCGCCTTTCTCGCCGCCGGCACGGTCTGCGCCTCGACCATGAACGCGGCCTCCTTCGAGGCGCTCTACTCGGCGTTCTCGCGCATGCACGTGCAGCGCACCTGGGAGGCGATCATGAACGCGCCGGTGACGCTGGAAGACGTGATGGCCGGCGAACTGCTCTGGGCGGCGGCCAAGGCCACGCTGTCGGGCACCGCGATCCTGGTCGTCATCGCGGTGCTGGGCCTGGTCGCCTCGCCGCTGGCGCTGTGGGCGCTGCCGGTGATCTTTCTGACCGGCCTGGCCTTCGCCGCGCTGGGCCTGATCGTCACCGCGCTGGCGCCGTCCTACGATTTCTTCATGTATTACTTCACGCTGTTCATCACGCCCATGGTGCTGCTGTGCGGCGTGTTCTTTCCGCCCGACCAGTTGCCGCCGCTGGTGCAGGCGGTAGCCGCCTGGCTGCCGCTGACGCATGCCGTGGCGCTGGTGCGGCCGCTCTTGTTCGGCGAGATTCCGGCCGGCATCGTCGGCCACGTCGCGGCCCTGCTGGCGGTCGCCGCGATTGCCTTCTGGATCGCGCTGACGCTGATCCGGCGCCGTCTGCTGAAGTAAAATTGCCGCATGAACATCATTCTCAACGGCGAGCCGCAGCAATTGCCGGCGCCGCTCTCCATCGCTGCCTTGCTCGATGCCCGCGGCCTCGCGGGTAAACGCGTCGCGGTGGAACGCAACGGCGAGATCGTGGCGAAAAGCCGGCACGCCGAAACCCTGCTTGCCGCGGGCGACCGCATTGAAATCGTCGTCGCCGTCGGCGGCGGCTGAACGCTTCCCCAGGATCCGCAAACCATGAACACAGATCGTCTGCTCATCGCCGGCAAGGCCTATCAATCGCGCCTGCTGGTCGGCACCGGCAAGTACCAGGATTTCGCGCAAACGCGCGCCGCGATCGACGCCTCGGGCGCCGAGATCGTCACGGTCGCCATCCGCCGCACCAACATCGGCCAGGAGCCGGGCCAGCCCTCGCTGCTGGAAGTGCTGCCGCCCGCGCAATTCACCATCCTGCCCAACACCGCCGGCTGCTACACGGCCGACGATGCGGTGCGCACCCTGCGCCTGGCGCGCGAACTGCTCGACGGCCATGCGCTGGTCAAGCTCGAAGTGCTGGGCGATCCGCAGACCCTGTTCCCCAACATGCCGGAAACCCTCAAGGCCGCCGCGACCCTGGTCAAGGACGGCTTCCAGGTCATGGTGTATTGCGCCGACGATCCGATCCAGGCGCGCATGCTGGAAGACATCGGCTGCGTCGCGATCATGCCGCTGGCCTCGCTCATCGGTTCCGGCATGGGCATCCTCAATCCGTGGAACCTCAAGCTGATCATCGAGCAATCGAAGGTGCCGGTGTTGGTCGATGCCGGCGTCGGCACCGCCTCGGACGCGGCGATCGCGATGGAGCTGGGCTGCGATGGCGTGTTGATGAATACCGCGATCGCCGGCGCGCAGGATCCGGTGCTGATGGCCGGCGCCATGAAGAAGGCGGTCGAGGCCGGGCGCGAAGCCTATCGCGCCGGGCGCATGCCGAAGAAGTATTACGCCGCGACGCCCAGTTCACCCAGCGGCGGGCTGATTGGCCAAAACAGCGGCCAAAACGGCGACCAGGGCAGCAAGTGAGGCGTTTGCTCGTCGGCGCCCTGTGCGCGGCGGCGCTGGGAATTGCGCAGGCCGCGGATGCGCCGCCCGCCGCAGCAAACGCGGCGACGCCGGCCGAAACCCAGGCTCGGCTTACGGTCCTTGCCGGGCGTAGCGGCTATGCGCACGACCAGCCCGAGATACTGCTACGCCAGCGCCTGTTCGGCCTGGCGCACGGGCTGTCGCTGCTGGCCGCCGCCTGCCTCGACCTGCCGGCGCATTCGGAACCGATCCAGGATGCCTACGCCGCCTGGCACGCGAAACAGGCCAAGGCGATCGAAACCATCGTGCACGACCTGGCCGACTACTATTTCGGGCCGCGTGCCGGCGAGGCGCGGTGGCCCGATCTGTCGCGTGCCCTGAATCTGATCGACAACATCCAGCCGGCATTGAGCGAAGTGACCCTGCACGCCGCCTGCGCCAGCCTGCCGGAGGCGATCGCCCGGCCGCGTTATGCGCTCGACAAACTGCTGACCGGTACGGTCGAGGCGGAGACCCTGCCGGACATCGTCGCCGTACCGCCAGCGCCAACTCTTCCAGCGCCCGCCCAATGAGCCAGAGCGAAGACGAAACCGCGGACGAAACCGCGGCCACCGAGCGCCGCGCCAGCCACATCCGCAGCTTCGTCCTGCGCCAGGGCCGCGTCTCCGATGCCCAGCGGCGCTTCCACGAAGAAGGCATGCCGCGCTGGGGCATCCCCTATCAATCGATGCCGCTCGATCTCGATGCAATATTCGGCCGCGCCGCGCCGCGGATTCTGGAAATCGGCTGCGGCATGGGCGAGACCACGGCGACCATCGCCGCACAGCATCCGCAGAACGACTATCTCGGCATCGAGGTGCACACGCCCGGCGTCGGCAGCCTGCTGAAGGAAATCGCCACGCGCGAACTGGCCAACCTGCGGGTGATCCAGCACGACGCGGTGGAGGTGCTGCGCGACATGATCGCGCCCGGATCGCTTTCCGGCATCCATGTTTTCTTTCCCGACCCCTGGCCGAAAAAGCGCCAGCAGAAGCGCCGCCTGATCCAGCCCGATTTCGTCGGGCTGCTGGCCACGCGGCTGGCGCCCAACGGCTACCTGCATTGCGCCACGGACTGGGAGGATTACGCCCGGCAGATGCTGGAGGTGCTGAGCGCCGAGCCCCTGCTGCTGAACATGGCCAACGGCTTCACGCCGCGCCCGCCCTACCGGCCGCAGACCAAGTTCGAAACGCGCGGCCTGAAGCTCGGCCATGGCGTCTGGGACGTGGTGTTTCGCCGCAAGTCCTGAGCATGCTCAATCTCGATCCACGCAGCATTATTCTGCTGGGCGGGATCATGTCCATGCTGATGTCGGTGGTGCTGTACTTCCTGCGGCGCAACTACCCGCCATCGATCGGCGGGCTCACCGAATGGGCGACGGCCCCGGCTCTCATTTTTGTCTCGACCCTGCTGCTCGGCGCGCGCGGCATGATTCCGGACTTCTTATCGGTGATCGTCGGCAACGTGATTCTGCTCGTCGGTTTGGCACTGCTGTATTTTGGCAGCCAGCGTTTTTTCGGGCTGCCACCATCGCTGCGGCTGTGGGGCGCCGTGATTCTCGCCGCCGCAGCCGTGCTGGTGTGGACCCGGGTCGAGACGCACTACGGAAACCGCGTGCTGATGATGGCCCTTGTCATGAGCCTGATCTCGTTTGCCCATCTGCGGCTGCTGGTGCGTCACGGCGCCCGCAGTCTTGCCACTTACCTGACTGCCTCGTCGCTGCTGATCCTGACCTTGGCGCAGGTGTACCGCTTCGCCTGGGCGCTTGGCGCGCCGGCGGATGACAAGCTGTTGCTGCTCTCGCCGGTACAAACCGTGCTGTTTACCATCTACGCCTTATGCATACTGATGATCACCATCGGCGTGGTCTTGATGGCAACCGACAAGCTGCGCGCCGAATTCGAGCACCTGGCCAGCCATGATTCGCTGACGGGGGTTCTGACGCGCCGCGCCCTGCTCGACGCCTGTGGCCAGGAACTGGAACGCGGCCGGCGCAAGGGTCGCGCCATGTCGCTGCTGATGATGGATCTGGACCACTTCAAGACGATCAACGACAGCCACGGACACCTGAAGGGCGACCAGGTATTGAAGGATTTCGCGGCGCGCGTGGCCTCCCAGTTGCGGCGCCCGGACAGCCTGGGCCGGTTCGGCGGCGAGGAGTTCGTCGCCCTGCTGCCGGAGACTTCGCTGGACGAAGCTCGCATTGTCGCCGAACGGATTCGGGCCGAGATCGAAGCCGACGACCGGGGCCTGCCGCCCTACCGCGTCAGCACAGGCGTCACCACCACCGCTGCTGCCGACGCGGACCTCGATGGAATCATAGCCCGAGCCGATGCCGCGCTGTATCAGGCCAAGAACAAGGGCCGCAATCGCGTCGAGGCAATCGCGCCGCCAACGCAATGAGCTTCGCGTCACACCCGCTCTGGCTGGTCGGCTTTCGGCCCTTCTTCGCGCTGGCCTGCCTCGCTGGGCTCAGCCTGCCGCCGCTCTGGGTGATGATCTATCTCGGCATCCTGCCGGCGCCCGCCGCCGCGTTCACGGCAGTGCAATGGCATGCCCACGAAATGTTCTTCGGCTTCGGCTGGGCCGTGCTCGGCGGCTTTCTGCTGACCTCGACCAAGAACTGGGTGCAGATCCGCGGCTATCACGGTGCGCCGCTTTTGTTGCTGGTCGCGGCCTGGCTGTTCGAGCGCGTCGGCATGGGCTTCGGCGGCCACTGGCCGGCCCTGCTGTTCCGCCTATCGAACAATTTGTTTCTCGCCGCCATCATCGCCATGCTGCTATGGACGCTGATCCACCACCGCAAGACCGACAGCTATCGCGACAACTATTTCTTCCTGCTGATCCTGCCCGTCTTCCTGCTGGCCAAGGCCTTGATGCTGAGCGCCGACTATTTCCAGGCCGGCGTCCTCATGGCCACCGGCCTGTTCCGCGTCGCCTTCCTGGTGATGCTGGAGCGCACCCTGACGCAGTTCATGAAGGGCATCTTCCAGGTCGACATCCTGCGCCATGCGGCGCTCGACCGCAGCATCAAGCTGCTCGCCCTGACCCTGGTCGGCGCCGGCCTGCTGCCGCCCTGGCTGACCGCCGGGCTATCGCTGCTGCTGGCGCTGCTGTTGGCCGGCCGGCTGGCGTTCTGGAAGCCGCAACTGGCGCTGCGCCGGCTCGACCTCGGCATCATGTACCTGGGCTATGCCGCCATCGTGCTGCAACTGCTGGCCGAGTTCCTCGGCCGGGTCGCGCCGCCGGCCTGGGTCGGCGCCTTCTCGATGCATGTGTTCGGCCTCGGCGTCATGGGCCTGATCATTCCGGCCATGCTGATCCGCATCGCCAAGGGCCACACCGGCCGCAAGGTCGTCTTCGATGCCGGCGACAAGCTCGTGCTGTGGCTGATGATCGCCGCCTTCCTGCTGCGCGTCGTCGCGCCGCAATTCCATCCGCAAGCCTATGCACTCTGGCTGGCGTTGGCCGCCTGCGGCTGGCTGGGCGGCTTCGGCATCCTCGCCTGGCGCCTGATCCCTTTCCTGCTGCAAGCCCGGGTCGACGGCAAGGAGCATTAGGGTCCGCGGCCGCAACTCGCCGTACCGCCAGCGCCAACTCTTCGATGGCGGCAGGCGGCCGGAAGTTTGCAGCGGTGGCTAGATTTACCGGCCCAGATTGAGGTCGCTGCCGTAGGGCTCGCGCGGGTAGTGGAAGGCCACCGGGCCGTCGGGTTCGGCGTGGATGAACTGGTGCACCGAGGGATTGTCCGAGTTCAGCAGTTCGTCCGGCGTGCCGGCGGCGACGACCACGCCGCCGTGGATGAAGCAGGCATAGTCGACCACCTTGAGGGTTTCCGAGACATCGTAGGTGACAACGATCGAGGTGGCGCCGAGGGCGTCGTTGAGGCGGCGGATCAGCTCGGCGATCACGTTGAGCGAAATCGGATCCAGGCCGGCGAAGGGTTCGTCGTACATGGTCAGCATCGGATCGAGGGCGATCGCCCGCGCCAGCGCCACGCGCCGCGCCATGCCGCCGGATAGTTCGTTGGGCATCAGGCCGCTGGAACCGCGCAGGCCGACGGCATGCAGCTTCATCAGCACCAGGGTGTGGATCAGGTCTTCGGGCAGGTCGGTCAGCTCGCGCATCGGAAAGGCGATGTTGTCGTACACCGAGATGTCGCTGAACAGGCCGCCGGCCTGGAACATCATGCCCATGTCGCGACGCATGTCGTAGAGCCCCTTGTCGTCGAGTTCGTGCACCACGCGGCCATCGACGCGGACCCGCCCGCGGTCCGGACGCAACTGGCCGCCGATCAGCTTGAGGATGGTGCTCTTGCCGGCGCCGCTGACGCCGAGGATGCCGACCACCTTGCCGCGCGGCACGGCGAGCCGGATGCCCTTGAGCACCTGGTTTGCGCCATAGGCAAAGTACAGGTCCTCGATTTCGATCAGGTTCTCGGATAGGTCATTCACGCTGTCGCTTCCTTGCTTGCCGATCGCGGTCGATCGCAGGTCGTTATGGTGACACACATCGCGGCGGCCGGATTGCGGCCAGGCGGTCGCTTCCATGGGTCAGCGCGCGCAGACGCTGAGTCCGGGCTGGATGTCGACTTCGTTTGCCGCCTGTTGCGGAAAGGTTTCGCGGCGCATTTCGGTGCCCTGGACGTCCCGGTACACCAGTTCGTCGGTGTCGAACATATATTCCGCATGGATGGCATTGTTCCAGCTGTTGAGGAAATAGGTATAGAAGGCGGGGAAGAAGCCCCGATTGGGCCTGGTCGGCTGCAGCGCGAATACGTATTCGGGAAATTTGTCCGTATCGCGGCTGTTGTGGCAACAGCGGACCCAGACATATTCGCCGGTGAAGATGAGCTTCCAGAACGGCGGCGTGTCGTAGAACCTGACAGTGACGTTCTTGCCGGCCGCGCGCAATTGCCGCAGGCCGTCGATGCTGCCGCGAACTTCCTGGCGCAGTTGCGCCAGGGCGGCCGCCGGATCGGCATGCGCCGCCGCGTAGGCGACGGCGCCCGGACCGTCGGGATTGAGCAGCATGACGCGGATTTCGTAGTACTCCTGCAGCACGTCGCGCAGCGGGCTGGCGGGGGCGGCGAAGGTGCCGTAGCCGGTCACGGCCATGATGTTGACATCGCGCTTCCACGGCAGGCGGCGGAACTGCTGTTCCTTGCCCCAACGCGCCAGCCAGTCGTCGCTCTCCCTGGCATAGATCAGCGAGGCAATGTTGCTCATGCGCGCCTGGCTGCGGAAATCCCAGGCAATCTTGACGAGATTGAACAGCAGCACCAGCACCGCGGCGAAACCCAGTTCCGTGTACAACAGCGCCTGCGCATCGCCTTCCACTTTCGGCCACCAGTTGAACAGGACGTAACTGGCCGCGGTCGGCACCGAGAACGCAATGCCAAGCGCCAGCAGGGTGATGACGGCGTGGCTGGCAATATGGCCCAGGCCGCTCAGGAAATGTACGGATGAAGTCTTCGGCAACATGTTTTCTCCTTGGTCAAGCAAGCCTGGGTTAATGCAAGCCCGGTGCCAGTAGAGGAAGAACATGAAAATCAGACGCTTGCAAAAAGACCTTGCTCGCGACCTGTAGCCAATCAACGACAGGATTTCCGCAGCCGGGGGCAAGCCGCTGTTTTTGAATGCCGGTTGGTGTCGCAGATGGGCGACATCAGGCCTCTGCGCATACAGCCTGCCGACGGCTAGGCCAGAAAACACCCCAGCAGCCGATTGAGGAAACGCCTGCCGCGCAAGGTCGGCCGCAGCAGGCCGTCCGCGGTCTCCAGCAGCCCGGCGCGCCGTGCCGCCAGCGCCGACTCTTCGATCGCAGTCAGCGGCAGGCCGGTGCGTTCGGTGAATAGTGCGGGCGGGAAGCCCTGGTTCAGGCGCAACGCATTCATCATGAATTCGCCGGGCAGATCGGCGCCGGCGATGGTCTGGCGGGTGCTGATGAAGTCGCCGCGCGCGGCGCCGGCGAGATAGGCGCGCGGATTGCGGTGGCGTGCCTCGCGCCAGATCGTCTCATGGTTCGACAGCTTGCCGTGCGCGCCGGCGCCTATGCCGAGGTAATCGCCGAAGGTCCAGTAGTTGAGGTTGTGCCGGCAGCGATGGTCGGCGCCGTCGCCGGGCCGCCCCAAGGCGGCTCGTGCCAACAGCATGGAGCCGTCCGCGGACGGCGAACCGCCGTCACCCCCTTCCGCCGGAAGGGGGGCGGGGGGATGGCCCTCAAGCTTGGCGAAGGCCGAGGTTTCGTAATGTCCGAAACCGGCAGCGGCGAGGCGGGCTTCGACCATTTCCTGCATGTCGGCCGCCAGGTCGTCGTCGGGCAGCGGCGGCGGCGCGTGATGGAACGGCGTGTTCGGTTCCAGGGTCAGGTGGTAGGCGGAGATGTGGCCGACCCCGGCGCGGATTGCCGCGGCGATGTCGGCTTCGGCCGCGGCCAGGGTCTGTTGCGGCAGCGCATACATCAGGTCGAGATTGACGCGCTCGAAGTGCCGCTGCGCCATCTCGATCGCGCGCAGCGCTTCGGCGCTGTCGTGGATGCGCCCCAGCGCCTGCAGCTTGGCGTCGTCGAAGCTCTGCACGCCGATCGACAGCCGCGTCACGCCGGCGGCGCGGAAGGCGGCGAACTTCGCCGCCTCGGCCGTGCCGGGATTGGCTTCGAGCGTGATCTCGGCGCCGGGGTGCAAGGGCAGGCGCATGCGGATCGCGGCCAGCAGCGCCTCGGCCGTTTCGGCGCGCATCAGGCTGGGCGTGCCGCCGCCGATGAAGACGCTGATCACCGGCCGGTTCCAGATCTGCGGCAGGGCGGCTTCGAGATCCGCGATCAGCGCGGCGAGGTAGGCAGCCTCGTTTTCGTCACCGATCCCGCCGCGGCTCTCGTGCGAATTGAAATCGCAGTAGGGGCATTTCTTCACGCACCACGGCCAGTGCACATACAGCGCCAGCGGCGGCGGCATGGCCAGGCCCGAGCCGGCAAGAGTTGGCGCTGGCGGTACGGCGATCGGGATGATCGGGATGGTAGTGATCACATGCCCAGCCGCAGGCGCTCGATGAGTTGCGCCAGGGCCTTGCCGCGGTGCGAATAGCGGTTCTTTTCCTCGTGCGGCAGTTCGGCCGCGGTGAGGCCGGTGCCGGGCACCAGGAAGTAGGGGTCGTAGCCGAAACCGCCGGCGCCGCGCGGCGTGTCGATGATCTCGCCATGCCATTCGCCTTCGGTGACGACCGGCTGCGGATCATCGGCATGGCGCATCAGCACCAGCACCGCGACATAATGGGCGCGACGATCCTTGAGCCCGGCGAGGTCGGCCAGCAGCTTTTCGTTGTTCTTCGCGTCCGACTTCGGTTCGCCGCCATAGCGCGCCGAGAACACGCCCGGCGCGCCGTCGAGCGCCGAAACGCAGAGCCCCGAATCATCGGCCAGCGCCGGCAGGCCGGTCAGCCGCGCGGCATGGCGCGCCTTGGCGATCGCATTCTCGACGAAGGTGATGTGCGGCTCCTCGGCTTCGGGCACGTCGAAGGCCGATTGCGGCAATACCTCGAAATCGAAGGGCACCAGCAGTTGGCCGAATTCGCGCAGCTTGCCGGGATTGCCCGAGGCGAGGACCAGCTTCTTCACGACACGAGGGCGGCTTGCTGCGCCGCGATGATGTCGCCGATGCCGGCCGCGGCGAGCTCCAGCAGCGTGTCGAGTTCTGCGCGCGAGAACGGAGCGCCTTCCGCGGTGCCCTGCACTTCGATGATGCCGCCGCCGGCCGTCATGACTACGTTCATGTCGGTGTCGCAGGAGGAATCTTCGGCATAGTCGAGATCGAGCACCGCGATGCCGTCGACGATGCCGACCGACACGGCGGCCACCAGTTCGCGCATCGGATGCTGTGCCAGCTTGCCGCCGGCCACCAGCTTCGACAGCGCGTCGTGCAGGGCCACGCAGGCGCCGGTGATGGAAGCGCAGCGCGTGCCGCCGTCGGCCTGCAGCACGTCGCAGTCGAGCGTAATCTGGCGTTCGCCGAGCGCCGCGAGGTCGGTCACGGCGCGCAAGCTACGGCCGATCAGGCGTTGGATTTCCTGGGTGCGGCCCGACTGCTTGCCCTTCGCCGCCTCGCGCGCGGTGCGCGTGTTGGTGGCGCGCGGCAGCATGCCGTATTCGGCGGTGACCCAGCCGGAGCCCTTGCCGCGCAGAAAGCCGGGCACCGATTCCTCGACGCTGGCGGTGCACAGGACTTTGGTCGCGCCGAATTCGACGAGGACGCTGCCTTCGGCATGGCAGGTGTAATTACGGGTGATGCCGAGGCGGCGCAGCTGGGCGGCGGCGCGGTCGGTGCGTTGCGGCGGACGGATCATGAAGAAGCTCCATTAACGGGAAATACATCGCCAAGCGCGACTTGTCGGGTTCGAGCGCAGCGAGCCAATCAATAGCCTCCCCGTGAGGAGAGGATGGGAGGGGTGGGCCCATTTGCCAGCTGAGGGCCCATCGAAGGTGCGAGATTTTATAGTGCGAGGTGGTATTCCGAAGCCATGAGCGTTAAGGGGTGTAGGGCATGCGCCGGCGGATCTCGGCGACGGCGTCGTCGAGTTCCTCGTCGCTGATCGGCGCGGCGACATTCGTCGGCAATGCGTCGGGCCGCAGGTTGAGCGTATGCGCATCCGGATCGGGAGCTTCCCAGCGCATCGCGATCAGGGTCAGATTGTCGGCCTGGGGACCGGCCGCCTGTTCGGCGGCGTCGAGCAGATGCGGCACCGAGGTGGTCAGCGAGGCGCGCCCGAGTTCGCGCACCAGCTTCTCGCCGAGGGGCGCCCAGGCGCCATCGGTACACAGCGCGATGACGTCGCCATCCTGCAGGGACACGGTGCGCGAGACTTCGATGCTCGGCATCAGGTCGCCGCCGAGGCAACTGAACACGCGGTTGCGCAGCGGGTGACTGGCGGCCTGGCCGCTTTCGATGATTCCGTCATCGACCATGCGCTGCACCAGGCTGTGATCGCGGGTGCGCATGAAAGCGGCGTCGCCCTTGGCGCGGCCATGGATCAGGTACAGGCGCGAATCGCCGGCGTGGGCCCAGTTGACCTGCCCATCCTGCACCACGCAAGCGATGCAGGTGGTGCGTGGCGCCGCATGGGGCGGAATGCGGCAGTCGGCGGCGTAGCGGACGATGCTCTCGTGCGCCTGCCGCAGGGCCGCCGCAAGAAACTGCGCCGGATCGACGAGCCGCGCTTTGGCTGCGGCGCGAAAGCGTTCGCTGATGGTATCGACCGCCAGCTGCGCCGCGACTTCACCCTGCAGGTGGCCGCCCATGCCGTCGGCCACCACCATCAGCACCGCATCGTCGGTGGCCAGCCAGGCGACCCGATCCTGGTTGATTTCGCGACCGCCGATGCGGCTGTCCTGGACGATGGTGTAGTTCATTTGCGGCGACGCAAACCGAGGCGGGCCAGCCACGACGACGGCGGCTGGTCCCCCGGCTGGTCGGCAGTGAGCGAAGCCTGCAGGGCGCGGGCGTGCTGCGGCCGCCGCGCGGGGGCCAGGCGCAGGCACTCGTCGATGGTTGCCAGGAGGCGCGGCGAGTAGTCCGAGCCCCAGCGCTGCCGGGCCGGCTGCAACTGGTCGTCGGCCATGCGCGCGTCGGCCGCCTGCGGCGCGGCGCCGGCCAGCGTCGCATACATGCAGGCGCCGACGGCATAGATGTCGGTCCAGGGTCCCAGCGTGAACTTGCCGTGATACTGCTCGGGCGCCGCGTAGCCCGGCGTATACATCGCCCGCGGCTCGGGTGGACCGATATCCACGGCGTAGCGCGCGGCGCCGAAATCCAGCAGCACCGGACTGTCGTCGTCGCGCAGCCAGATATTGGCCGGCTTGATGTCCAGATGCAGCAGGCCGCTGCCATGCACCTCGCCGAGGCCGTCGAGCACGCCGCAGAACATGCTGCGCAGAAACGACTCTTCCAGCCAGCCGCGCTGCTGCCGGATATAGTCGCGCAGGGTCTGGCCGACTTCGTAGCGCATCACCAGATAGACGGTTTCGTTGGCGCGAAAGAAATTCAGCACCCGCACCACGTTCGGATGGTCGATCCCGGTGAGCGCGCGCCCTTCCTCGAAAAAGCACTTCAGGCCGTGATTGAAATCCGCCTGGTATTGCGGCGGAACGGTCGGCGCCAACTGCCCTTCGCCGCGCAGCGCCAGGGCGTTCGGCAGGTATTCCTTGATCGCCACCGGCGTGCCCGCGGCATCGTGCGCCAGATAGACGATGGAAAACCCGCCGACCGAAAGCTGTCGCTCGATGCGATAGCCTTCCAGTTCGCAACCGGGGGGCAATGCCTGATTGTTCTGCGATGCCACTGTATGGGGAGAGTGCGGGCGGGTTGATATACTGCCGTGATTTTCCTTGTTCGCCACCTTGCTGTAAACAACTGCTTTAGGCAACAGGAACGGAGACTCCCCAATACCATGATCTACAGCATGACCGGCTATGCGGCTGCCAGCCGCGACCTCGGCAGCGCCGTGATGAACCTCGAAATCAAGAGCGTCAATTCGCGCTATCTGGATGTCAGCTTTCGCCTCAGCGAAGACCTGCGTTTTCTCGAAATGCCCTTGCGCGAGAAAATCACCGGACGTATCGGCCGCGGCAAGATCGAATGCCGCGGCTATCTGCAGGCGCAGCCGGCGCAAGGCGCGGCGGCACGCCAGCGGACGCCCGACCCGCTGCTGCTGACCGAACTGGGCAAGCTCGATGCAGCCGTGCGCAGCGCGTTGCCGCAGGCCGCCCCCCTGTCGGTGGCGGAAGTGCTGCGCTGGCCCGGCGTGCTCGGCGACGACTCGCTCAGCGGCGAAACCTTGCAGGCCGCGGCGCAGGAATTGTTCGCCACCCTGCTCGACGAATTCGTCGCCAGTCGCGAACGCGAAGGCGCCAAGCTGGCCGACGTGCTGAAGGATCGCGCGGCACGCATGCGCGAACGGGTGGCTGCCGCCGAACCGCTGCTGCCGGCGGCGCTGGCAGCTTACCGCGAGCGTCTGGCGACCAAGTTGCGCGAGGCGGTGGCCAACCTCGACGAGGAACGCATCCGCCAGGAAGTCGGCGTCTTCGCCGCCAAGATCGACGTCGCCGAGGAAATCGCCCGCCTGGTCACTCACATGGACGAACTCGAGCGGGTGCTGAAGAAGGGCGGCGCAGTCGGCAAGCGGCTGGATTTCCTGATGCAGGAACTCAACCGCGAGGCCAATACGCTGTCGTCGAAGTCGGTCTCGGGCGAAGTCACCGCCATCGCACTTGAACTCAAGCTGCTGATCGAGCAAATGCGCGAGCAGGTGCAAAACCTCGAATAGGCGGCCGGCCATGGCCGGCCCCTTGCAAGCCGCGCCATCGCCGGTCCACCGCATCGGGCGGGCGTGGCGCAAGCCCGGCGACCGCGGAAGCACGGCCTTCCTGACTGGCATATAATCCATCTACATACAAGGGTCTTTACCAGGTCCGCCGCGAGTTGCCGCGTGCCGTTTTTCTGTCGTCGGCCGCACCGCAGACGCATGAGGGGAGGAAATGCAGGCATGAGCCAGGAGGGTCAAGGTGTCGCGCTGCCCCGGCAATTTGCGCTCGCCCGCCATTTCTCGATCGCCAGCCTGGTGTGCACCATCATCGTCGCGGTGCTGCTGGGCTGGAGCTATCAGTACCTGGCCCTGCGCGACCTCAAGCACCTGGCCGAGGATCGCAACCTGGCGCTGACCCACGCCCTCTCCAACTCGCTGTGGCCGAAGTTTTCCGGCCTCATGGCCGCCAACGCGAACACCTCGCCGACCGCCTTGCGCGCCATGGCTTACCGGGACAGTCTTTACACCCTGGTGGCGCGGCAGATGAAGGACACCGACGTCGTCAAGGTCAAGATCTATGCCCTCGATGGCATGACGGTGTTCTCCAGCGACCCGACCCAGACCGGCGAGGACAAGCGCGACAATTCCGCATTCCGCGCCGCCCGCGACGGACAGGTCACCAGCGGGCTGACGCACCGGCACAGCTTCGATGCCTTCGAAGGCACGCGCAACCACCTCGACATCATCTCGACCTATCTGCCGATCCGCGACGAGCAGAAGCGCATCGTCGCGGTATTCGAGATCTACAGCGACGTCACCGACCTGACCACGCAGTTGGGCGAAACCCGCTCGATCGTCATCGCCACGGTGCTCGGCCTGCTGGCCCTGCTGTATGCGCTGCAGTATGTATTCGTCGCCCGCGCCCAGCGCACCATCGACGGCCAGCAAATGCTGCTCAAGCAATCCATCCAGGATCTCGACCGGCGCGTGCACGAGCGTACCGCATCGCTGGACGCGACCAACCTCAGCCTGCTGAAGGAGATCGAGGAACGCAAACAGGTCGAGCAGATCTTGCGCGAGAGCACGGCCCGTTACCAGGCCGTGACGCAGTCGGCCAACGATGCCATCGTGACCGCCGACAGCCGCGGCAACATCGTCGGCTGGAACCGGCAGGCGGAAGCCGCGTTCGGTTACACCGAAGCCGAAATCATCAGTCAGCCCTTGACCCGGCTGATACCCGAGCGGCACCGCGAGAGCCATGTGCGCGGCATCGATCGCGTGCTGGCCGGCGGCGAATCGCGCGTCAGCGGCAAGGCCTTCGAGACCGAAGGCCTGCGCCGGGACGGCACCGAATTTCCCATTGAATTGTCCCTGGCCAAGTGGGAAGTCGGCGACAAGCGTTACGTCAGCGGCACCATCCGCGACATCTCGGAGCGGATCCGCACCGAGCAGCATCTGCGCGTCGCGGCCACCACCTTCGAGGCCCAGGAAGGGGTGACCATCACCGACGCCAACAAGGTAATCCTGCGCGTCAATCGCGCGTTTACCGAAATTACCGGCTATGACTCCGACGAAGCCGTGGGCAATACGCCGCACATGCTCAGTTCGGGGCGTCACGATCCGGTCTTTTACGAATCCATGTGGGGCAGCCTGGCCCGCACCGGCAGCTGGCAGGGCGAAATCTGGAACCGGCGCAAGAACGGCGAGGAATTTCCCGAGTGGCTGAGCATCACGGCGGTCAGGGGCATCGGCGGCGAGGTGACCAACTACGTCGGCACTTTCGCCGACATCACCGAGCGCAAGGCGGCGGAAAACGAGATCGCCCAGTTGGCCTTCTACGATCACCTGACGGGGCTGCCCAATCGCCGCCTGCTGCTCGACCGCCTGCGGCATGCGCTGGCCGGCTGCGTCCGCAATAGCCGCTGCGGCGCGCTGATGTTCTTCGACCTGGACAACTTCAAGACCCTCAACGACACGCTGGGCCATGACGTCGGCGACCAGTTGCTGGTGGAGGTGGCGTCGCGCCTGCAATCCAGCATCCGCCAGAGCGATACCGTGGCACGCCTGGGCGGCGACGAATTCGTCGTGGTGCTGGAGGATCTCGATGGCGGCGACGGCGACCAGCTTGCCGCGATGCAGGCGGAAGCCCTGGCGGTGAAAATCCAGGCCATGCTGAGCCAACCCTATCTGCTCGACATCGTCGCCAGCGGGGAAGCCCGCGGCAAGCGCAGCCACCATTGCAGTTCGAGCATAGGCATCACCCTGTTCGACCGCACGCCGGTCACCGCCGAGGAGCTGATGAAGCGGGCCGACACGGCGATGTACCAGGCCAAGGCCCTGGGCCGCAACACCTTGCGCTTTTTCGATCCCGCCATGCAGGCGGCCGTCACGGCGCACGCCGCCCTGGAAAACGACCTGCGCAAGGCCATTGCGGAGCGGCAGTTTCTCGTGCACTACCAGGCACAGGTCGATTTCTCGGGCCAGGTGATCGGTGCCGAAGCCCTGGTGCGCTGGCAGCATCCGCAGCGCGGCCTGGTGCATCCCACCGAGTTCATCCCCCTGGCGGAGGACACCGGCCTGATTCAGACCCTCGGCCACTGGGTACTGGAAACCGCCTGCCGCCAACTGGCGGCCTGGGCCGCGCGGCCGGAAACCCGGCACCTGACCCTGGCGGTCAACGTCAGCGCCCAGGAGTTTCGGCGCAAGGACTTCGTCGAGGAAGTCCTGGAAACCATACGCAGCACCGGCGCGAATCCGCAGCGACTGAAGCTCGAACTGACGGAAAGCCAGCTGGTGCACAACGTGCAGGAAATCATCGACAAGATGCTGCTGCTGAAGGCCGTGGGCGTGGGCTTTTCGCTCGACGACTTCGGCACCGGTTATTCCTCGCTCGCCTACCTCAAGCGCATGCCGCTGGACCAGTTGAAGATCGACCAGTCCTTCGTGCGCGACGTGCTGTTGGACAGCAACGATGCGGCAATCGCCCGCACGGTGGTCGCCCTGGCCCACAGCCTGGGCCTGGGAGTCATCGCCGAAGGCGTCGAATCCGCCTTGCAGCGCGATTTTCTGGCGAATTCAGGCTGCCACGCCTACCAGGGCTTCTTCTTCAGCCGACCGCTGCCGCTGGAAGAATTCGAACGCTTCGCGCGGCAGGCCTGACACCGGCGGCCGCCGATAGTAAGCGCTTGCGGCTGGCGCAGCGATCAATGCTTCATGTCGTGGCCCATGGCGGCGGGCGCCGCCAGCGGCCTTACCGGCGCCTTGACCTCGATGGTGCTGCGCTTCTTGTCCTTGCCTTCGACAACCAGGGTTACCGGAACGGTGTCGCCTTCCTTCATCTGCTGCTTCAAATCCATCAGCATGATGTGATAGCCGCCCGGCTTGAGTTCGACACTCTTGCCGGCGGGCAGGTCGAGCGTCTTGACCGCGCGCATTTTCATGACGTCCTTGTCCATGGACATTTCGTGCACCTCGACCACGCCGGCGACCGGCGACCTGGCCTCGACCAGACGCGCGTCTTGCACGGAAGTGATTTGCATGAAGGCTCCGGTGGCCATTTGGGCCGACACGGTGGCGCGCACCCAGGGCTCCTTGACCGTGACCTGGGCATGGGCGGGAAGAATGAAGACGGCGGAAACAAGCGTTGACAGCAGGCTGGCGCGAACGATGCGATTCATGATGGCTCCTGGCGATGAAAATGGACCCGCCACAAGGCGGGAAACTGATCCGGCTCCCGGGCGCCGCATCGAGGCGGTGCGCACGGGCTGCAACCTGGTCAGGCCAGTGCCGGTGGTCCGCGCGGGCTGTGCGCGGACCACCGGGCCGGCGTCGGTCGCGCGAAAGCCGCGGATGGCGGCGGGGCGGTGAAAGTTGGCGCTGGCGCCACGGCGATCGCGACCGTAGTCACCAGCAGCGGCCCCCCGGCGGCGCACGACTTGCAGCAGTCGTGAACCGCGCCGGTCGGTGCGGAACCGCCGTCGGGAGTCTGCGCGGCAGCGGCCTGGAACACGCCATGACTGGTGCATAGATCGGCGACAAAGCCGTCGCCGCTGCCCATGGACGCCCGAACCAATCCGCTGCCCGCCAGCAAGTGCAAGACCATGGCCAGCAGACCAAGGGTCAGCAGCCAGGTTGAGCGGTGGCGGAACGAGGGCGGATGAATGGATCTGGACACGGTCCGCGTATACTAATATGGTCCTCCCCCGCAAAACCTTGACCAAACTCAACGCTGCCGACCATGATCTCCGGAACCCTGTTTATCGTCGCGGCGCCTTCCGGCGCCGGCAAGACCACGCTGGTGGGCCGCCTGCTGGCCGAGGACCCGCAGGTACGGCATTCAGTTTCCTTCACCACCCGTGCGCCCCGTCCCGGCGAGCAGGACGGTCGCGAATATCATTTCATCGCCGTACAGCGCTTTCTGGCCATGCGCGAGCGCGGCGAGTTCGCCGAATGGGCGGAAGTGCACGACAATTTCTACGGCACTTCGCGCGTCTGGCTCGACCAGCGCATGACGGAAGGCTGCGACATGGTGCTGGAGATCGACTGGCAGGGCGCACAGCAAATGCGCCGGCAGTTTCCCGAAGCCGTCAGCATATTCATCCTGCCGCCGTCGATCGCCGAGCTGGAAAATCGTTTGCGCCGGCGCGGCGCCGATAGCGAGGACGTCATCGCGCGCCGGGTGGCCGGCGCACTGGGCGAAATGCATCACGTAGGCGAGTTCGATTTTGTTATAATCAACAATGACTTGGATGTGGCGCTCGGCGAGCTCAAAGCCGCCGTGTGTGCTTCGCGTCTGCGTTTCGCGCGTCAGCGCGCACGCCATCCCGCTGTTTTCCGTTTTCTAGATCAGGACTGAACACCATGGCCCGTGTCACCATCGACGATTGCATCAAGCTCATTCCCAATCGCTTTCAGCTCACCCTGGCGGCAACCTATCGTGCCCGCCAACTCACGCTGGGCAGCACGCCTCAAGTCGAGCCCGGACGCGACAAGCCCACCGTGGTGGCCTTGCGCGAAATAGCTGCCGGCAAGGTCGGCCTCGAAATTCTCACTCGCGGCCAGTCCTAGGCATCATGCGAACGGGGTGAAACGTGCCGGCGCCACGGTTTATGTCACCCCCGCCCTCCCCGGCTGCCCCGCCGATTTCCAGCCTGGACCCCGGCGTGGTGCCGGGTGCGCTGGACGAGTCGCCGCTGATATCGGCGGACATGCACCCGCCGGTCGATCTGGCCGAAGATCTGGAACGCTTCAACGCCAAGCTCGCCACCTATCTCCAGCCTGAGGACATCACCCGCGTCGGCGCGGCCTACGTATTCGCCGACGCCGCGCACCGTGGCCAGATGCGCATCAGCGGCGGGCCCTACATCGCGCATCCGCTGGCGGTGGCGGAAACCCTGGTGGGCTGGCACCTCGACGCCCACGCCCTGATCGCCGCGCTGCTGCACGACGTGATGGAAGACACGGCGATCACCAAGGAACAGATCGCCGAGCGCTTCGGCAAGGTCGCCGCCGAACTGGTCGATGGCGTCTCCAAGCTCGACCGCATCGAGCATCAAAGCTTCGAGGAAGCCCAGGCCGAAAATTTCCGAAAAATGCTGTTGGCCATGGCGCGCGATGTCCGCGTGATCCTGATCAAGCTGGCCGACCGCCTGCACAACATGCAGACGCTGGACGCCATGCGTCCCGAAAAGCGGCGGCGGATCGCCCGCGAGACGCTCGACATCTATGCGCCGATCGCCAACCGGCTGGGGCTCAACGCGCTCTACCGCGAGTTGCAGGAACTGGCTTTCCGCCATGCCCACCCGCTGCGCTATCGCGTGCTGGCCAAGGCCGTGAAAGGCGCGCGCGGCAACCGGCGCGAGGTGGTCAGCCGCATCCTCGAAGCCATTCGCGAGACGCTGCCGGCCGCCGGCATCGATGCGGAAGTCATGGGCCGGGAAAAGCATCTTTACGGCATCTATCGCAAGATGCGCGAAAAGCACCTCTCCTTTTCACAGGTGCTGGACATCTACGGCTTTCGCATCATCGTCAAGGACCGGCCCACCTGCTACCTGGCGCTGGGCGCGCTGCATGCGCTGTACCAGCCGGTGCCGGGCAAGTTCAAGGACTATATCGCCATCCCCAAGGCGAACGGCTACCAGTCGCTGCACACGACCCTGATCGGGCCTTTCGGCACGCCGGCGGAGATCCAGATCCGCGACGCCAACATGCACCATGTCGCCGAATCCGGCGTCGCCTCGCACTGGCTGTACAAGGACGAGTCCGCCCTGGACCAACTGCAGAAGAAGACCCACAAGTGGCTGCAATCGCTGGTCGAACTGCAGTCGGCCAGCGGCGACTCCTCGGAATTTCTCGAACACGTCAAAATCGACCTGTTTCCCAGCGAGGTCTATGTCTTCAGCCCCAAGGGCAAGATCTTCGCCCTGCCGCGCGGCTCGACGCCGGTCGATCTGGCCTATGCCGTGCATACCGACATCGGCGACCGCTGCGTCGCCTGCCGCATCAATTTCGAGACCATGCCGTTGCGCACCGAACTGCGCAATGGCGACCGCGTCGAGATCATCACCGCGCCGAACGCCGCACCCAATCCGGCCTGGCTCGGCTACGTCAAGAGCGCAAGGGCGCGCTCGAAGATCCGCCACTTCCTCAACACCCGGCAGAATGAAGAGTCCGCGGCGCTCGGCGAGCGCCTCCTGTCGCATGCCCTGCGCGACCTCGGCCTGGCCCTGGCCAAGCTGCCGGCGCAGGCCTGGGACCGCTTCAAGCGCGCTTCCGGAGCCCGTTCGCAGCGCGCCGTGCTGGCCGACATCGGTCTCGGCAAGCGCCTGCCGGCCATCGTCGCACGACGCCTGGCGGAAGGCGTCGAAGCCGGCGCCGCCGGCGTCGCGGCGGAGGGCCGCAGCCATCAGGCAATCCTGATCCATGGCCCGGACGGCGTCGCGGTGAAGCTCGGCAACTGCTGCCGGCCGATTCCCGGCGACCCGATTGTCGGCCTGATCCGCAAGGGCCAGGGGCTCGTGGTGCATACGCACGATTGCCCGGCCATCGCCAAGTTGCGCAGCGAGCGCGGCAACTGGGTCGATGTCGAATGGGAATCCGGCATCAGCGGCATGTTCGAAGCCAGCATCCGGGTAGTCACCAAGAACACGCGCGGCGTGCTGGCGCGGATCGCCGCCGGTATCGCCGAGACCGACTCCAACATCGTCAATATCAGCATGGACGACGACAGCGGCGAAGCCACCACCCTGTTCTTCACGCTGCAAGTGTCCGACCGGATTCATCTCGCCCGCATCCTGCGCGCCCTGCGGCGCATCCCGGAAGTGGTGCGCATCACGCGTTACGTCAACACCAAACACTGATCAAACCACAAAGGAAATCCCATGGCCCTCTACGAATCCGAACACACCAAATTCATGCGCGAGTGGATGGAAAAGCATCCCGAGGAAGCGCTGGAACAGCAAAAGGGCCGCGCCCTGTGGTGGGACAAGCCGCCGCGGCCGCTGGAAACGATGAAGGACGATGCGGCGGCGGCAGTGCCGAGCAAGGCCTACTACTACGACGCGAACTGAAAATCGGAGCGTTTTGACGATAACTTCTGGGCGTCTGCCAGAAAAAAGAGGAACCCGAATAACAGGGTTCCTCCATTGTCTTGACGACCGGCAGGACGGCTGCCGGTCGCGGCCGTACGGTCTACTATTTGAACTGGTAGCTCAAGGAGACTCCCAGAGCGTGCACGCTGTAATTCGGTGCGACCTGATTGGTGCCGATCACGTTGGCCATCGAGGCCGGTGTCAGCCCTTCCAATGCCCAGTCGGTGGCCTGGAAACGCTCATAGATGTATTTCACGTTGAGGCTCAGGTTTTTCTGCAAGGCATATCGGCCAAACAGGTCGATGCGATTGAGCGTATTGGTGTTTTCCGGCAGGGGCAACAGCCCTGTCGTTCCCGCCGCCGCCCACATGTCGGTCTTGCCGATCGATTTCGAGTAAGTGTAATCGGCACCGATCTCATACTTCTCGCCGGGACGATAGCGCAAACCCAGTCCGGTCAGGTAGTTGTGATCGGACAGGTTGGCGGTCCAGTCGCAACCCGGAGCTGTCGGATTGGCTTTGCCACCGCCGCAACCGGCAGCCAGGCGGTTCGACCGCTCGAAGTTTGTGTACCGATCCGCCGCTGCATAGACATGGGCGGTCAGTGCATCCGTCGCCGCGATATTGACATCGACATTTGCACCGTAGCCCCTTGCATCCTGAAGCCCGTAGTAGGACTTGGTGTAATTGTCATCCTTGAAGTCGAAGCCGAGGTGCACGTCGACTTTTTCCATCGGCTCGAAGTTCACGAAGGCATGGATCTTGTCGCGCGTGCGCGGCGCCATGAAGAACTTTTTCTGGAACGGGTTGTTGTCCCAGCTTTGAGCGGCGACATAGGCCGGGGCAAACGACGCGGCAAAAGGCGCCGCAAAGAGGTAGTCCGATGTCTGGCGGTCGGACCAAGCGTAGCTCAGGCCGCCGGCGGTCGTGTCGCTGAAATGATGATGCACTTCGGCCTTGAGCGTGTGCTCCTTTTCGTTGCTTACGGCTTCGAAGGTTTTCTTGGCCCACTCATATTCCCCGCCGAATTTCAGCTTGGTATGCGCAGACAGTCTGTAGATCGCTTCGACTTCAATCAGTTGCTTGGTGCTGCTGCCTGGCAGGTTGGTCCGCCAGCGGTCTGAATTGGCCACCACGTTCTGATTGGTTGAATCGCCGCCGATGTAGTCATAGAGCGACTGCGGCGTCTTGTTGGCCTTGTCGTCGTAACGGTAGGCGGCCACCAGGTTCCAGTCGCTGCTCAGTTTCGACGTCAGTTTCATGTCCAGGTGGGTGTTATTCACCTTGCCCTCGAGCGAGGAGCGCGGCATCGGATTGGTAATGACAAGCACCGGGTTCGAGGTGTACGGCAGGAAGGAATCGTTCTGGGTCAGGCGGGAATAGCTGAACGTGCCGGCCAGCCGGGTCGCCTTGGAAAGCTGATAGCCCAGCGAAGCGCTGAGCTGGTGCGCCTGGTTGTCCGGCGGCAGGCCGATCTGGCCGTAGGCCGGAAAGCCTGTGCCGGCAGTCCAGCCCGCGATGGTCGTGTAAGCGTTCTGGAACTGCAAGAACGGCTTCTTGTTGTCGAACAGCGAAGCGGAATATCCCGCCTGAAATTGAAGCTTGTCCGTGGTGTAGCGGGCACTGAGATTGAACTGGCGCGTGACGTAATCGACCGGTTCGGGAAGCACCGCGGCGCGCGGGTTACCGCCGCTATTTCCGAAAACAGCGCCGAGCAGACGATTGCCTTGCTTGGTCTCGTGCTTGAAATCGACGGCGACATCCCAGTCCCCGCCAAGCAGTTTGGTCAGACCGAACGCGACGGACTTGCGCTGGGTTTCAATGTTGAACGACTTCATGTTGCCGGTAAGCTGCGTCATTCCCGGCGTAGTGGCACTGGCAACCCAGCCAGCCGGCAGGTCGAGCCGGGTCGAGCCCGGATTGACGTAGGGCGTCTGATAGCTGTCATACCAGAGCTTGCTGATTTCGTCGTATTCCAGGCTCAGCCCGTAGTTGCCCTGCTCGCCGCCCTTGATTTTGAAGTTGCGTGAGTCGAGGCCGAGATTGGTGGCGTCAATTTCGAGATAATTCGCATTGCCTTCGCCGCGCATGTTTACCCGGACGTCGCCGTTCAGGTGCGCCCCCTTCTTGTGCATGCCCGTGTAATCGCCGAACTTGTAGCTGCTTTTCGACACGTCGAGCACGCCGAAGCTGATTTCGCTATCGGGCCGGATCAGGTTGAGAACTTCCTCGCTGGGGCCGTCGGTTTGCGCCATCAGATTGGGTGCCGCGGCCATGAGCCCGATGGCGGAGATCGAGACCGCCAGAATCTTGCGTACCGGGTGCCGATTAAGTCTTGTTTTCATGCCATTCTCCCTTGCAATCAGCGTGTGAAGCGCGGGCCGGACGGGTGATTCGACCCGTGGACCTGCGTATGACAGTTGGCACACGCCCGCAGCACCATCTGCTGAGCCGCGCCATTGGGCGGCAAGCCAGAACCGCTATAGACGTTGCCCGGATGGTTGGTGTAGTCATGGCACTGCTCGCACAGATAGGGCTGCCGCGTTTTCAACAAGGCCGTGTTGTTTGAACCATGCGGCACGTGGCAATTGGCGCAGTTGTCGGCGGCCGGCGGATGCTCCCAGAGGAAGGGGCCGCGCTTCTCCATATGGCAGCTGTAACAGGTTTCGTTCAGCGTGTTCTTGATCAGCAGCTTTGGTCCAGTGGAGCCGTGCAGGTTATGACAGGCCGAGCAGACTACCTTGCCCTCGTTGACTGGGTGATGGGAAGGTTTGCGCATCTCGACGCGCTGATCCTTGTGGCAGGTATAGCAGACCTCTGCCTGGGCATACTTGTCGCGCACCAGATCCTTCTTGCTGTGCACCTTGTGGCAGGCGTTGCAGGAAACATCGCCGTTTGCATGCTGACTGCCTGGCCAGTTCATCCGATTGCCGCCCTTGTGACAGCTCATGCAGGCCGCGTCGCGCTGCTCGGCGGAAGTTGGCGTATGCGAGCGAAAACTGCGGTCGACCTTTGGCGGCTTGTCGCTGCCCTTGTGAGTTCGGTGCTTCTCACTATCGCCGTGACAATCAGTGCAAGTCGGGGTGCGTTTGTCTGCCTTGACGCCATGCTTGGTCTTTCCGATGGCGAGTACGCCCGGGTTCAACTCGAGCATGGTGCCCGCCCCAGTAGGTTCATCGGCCTCGTCGTGGCAGCCGGTGCATTTCGCATCGCCCTTGAGGATCAGATCCTTGGCATTGGGATCTGCAGCGAGATTGACCTTCGTCGGTGCCGCCTTGGGCGCATCGGCCGCCAGCAGTGGCGTGGCGGCCGCCAAAGTGCCGATGACGGCACAAAAAGCGAGTACGTGTCGAGCTAATTGCATGTGAGTTCCCTTTATGCCATCGCGTCTGGAGCGCCGTAACGGGAGTCATTGCCTCGAATTCCCGCTGCCCATTGCTGCGCGCAACCCCAATCAGCGCGAGAGGATGCTTGACGGCCTGATACGGATCAAGCCCCCGGAAGCGGCTTTGTAACTATCACTTACATATGCTTACATTGTGACCCGTATTTTTTGTGGGCCGGCAGTGTGAAATTGTTTCTGGCACACTCGTCTCTGGTATTTTTTGATGCTCCAATGCGAAATCCCATTAAATCATGAGGCGTATTTATATTATTGAATACGTTACATTATTTACATAACATTCCCAGTCGTAAGAATCCCTTTCGGGAAAAGTCCCACGGGTGAGAAACCAAGTAAAACACTCTGCCTTTGCCCATGCCGGCAAATGTAAGTTTTTGAAAATTGTTACAATACAACATTGCGCCGCGCCGCACTCAATGTCCGCCATGCCAGTTTTGGTCTGGCGCCGGCGATGCCGGCCGCGCCAGACCAACTTGAGGATGATTGAGTGGAACAGGCACCGCGACTATTGCTGATGGACGGCGATGCCGTGCTTTGCCAGGTACTTACCGACTATCTTCAGGGGCAGGGGTTCGGCGTGACCGTCGCCCATGACGGCGACACGGGCTTATTACAGGTCTCGCAGGGCATCTATGACTTGGTCATTGTCGATGACCGGCTGCCGCGCCTGGGCGGCATCGAAGTGCTGCGGCGCATTCGCCGTCAGGGCGAACTGCCGGTGGTGATACTGAGCGCCGGAAACGACGACATCGAGCGCATTGTCGGTCTGGAGTTGGGCGCCGATGATTACTTGTCGAAGTCTTGCAACCTGCGCGAACTGGTCGCACGCCTGAACTCCATCCTACGTCGCACGCGGCTTGCCCTGGCCGCGGAGAGGATGCGCGGTAGCGGTATTGAAAGCCTGAATCTCGTGCCGTCCCAGCGCACCGCGATCTGGCGCGGCGAGCCATTGCCGCTGACCAGCACCGAGTTCGATGTACTGGAAGCCTTGTTCCGCCGTCCGGGTCACGCGGTACGCAAGGCAGAGCTTGCCAAGACGGTGCTGGGGCGCGAGATCCAGCACTATGAGCGCAGCCTCGACATGCACATCAGCAACTTGCGTAAAAAGCTCGGCAAACTTGCCGACGGTCGCTCGCCGATACTGACGGTGCGCGGCACCGGCTATCAGTTGCTGAGGAAGTAAGCCCGGCGCCGGCGGGTCGCCAACGCCAACTTTCAACGCCGGGCAGCAGCGATCACAGCGACAGGATCCAGCGTGCCAGGTTGCCCAGTTCGTCCGGATCCCGGGTGTCGATGATCGGGTGCTTCTCGTCGGAACCGTCTTGCAACTGGACCATGCGTCCGCTGGTGATGTGCTCGACTATCACCTCCACACCGTCGGGCTTGGTTCTCAGTCGGGCGGCCACTCTGTTGTAGGCAGGGCCCTTCTTGGTCTTGTCGATGGCGTGACACTTGAAGCAGTCGTTCCTTTTTGCCAGCGCCCTGGCGGCCTCGGCGTCAACCTGCGCCTGCACCGGAGCAACGCCGGCCATCGCAAACAGCAGCGCTCCCGCAATGGAAACCGCAGATCGAGTCCTCATGACGCCCTTCGCCGCCGGCCCCGCTTCAAGGTACATGCCCTGAAGCGGGAATCGTTCAATGTCCGCCGCCGAAGAAACCGATCGCGATCATCACCAGCAGGGACAGGCCGAAGAAGATCAGGACCAGGCCGAGGATTTTCGAGCCGATCGTGAAGGGCCGTGACGGCGCATCCACCAGGTACTTCTCCAACTCTCCGGTTTCAACCAGGCGCTGGTACTGCGCCGCGTGCTCATGCTTGAACTCGTCCAGCGACTGGGTGCCGGTGAACATCACCACGTCCGGCGGCGGCAGCTTGTCGGGCCGGAAGTGGTTGTTGAAGAAATGCACCGTGAACAGGAAGACCGCCGCAAGGAAGGCTTCCTCGCCATGCACCACCATCGCGACGTTGAACACCCAGCCGGGCAGCACCGAGGCCACGACATGCGGGAAGGCCAGCATCATGCCGCTGCCGCCGATGATGGCCATACCCCAGAACACTGCCCAGTAGTCGAACTTCTCCCAGTAGGACCAGCGTTCGATGGCCGGACGCGGCCCCTTGCCGACGAACCACTTGAACATGCCGATCATGTCGTACATGTCCTTCCAGTTCGGCACGAAGGAGTCGGGACCGAATATCTTGAAGTCCTTCCATTTGCGCAGGATGTTGATCGACACCGCGATCAGGTGGATGAAGAAGATACCGAGCATGGTGAATGCCGCGACGCGATGCACCAGGCCGGCTGTCTTCGGACCGCTGAATGCAGCCATGACGGCCTTGGCCCAGCCGGTCTCGGCATAAAACGCCGACATCCCGGTCAAAACCAGAGTCATTACGCTGATCGCGAACAGCAGGTGCGCCAGGCGCCACATCGCTCCGAAACGCCTCACGTGCTTCTTGGCCAGTTCGTCCCGCCGCTCGCCAAACGGCAGCTTTTCTACGGGTATCGCATCGGTACGGATATGCCAATGGTGCACGCCCTGCTTGCGATCCGCATACTCGCGATACCACCACAGGCCGGAATGCAGCCAGAAGAAGGCGAAGACGCCGATCAGCAGGGCGATCATGGCTTTCGTGGTGAGCCAGATTTCCGGATACTTCGCGAAATTGTCGCTGGTGCCGTGCGGGCTGAAGGTCAGAAAGCCGGCGGTGGCGAGCGGCAGGTCCTTTTTGCCGCTGTGGCACTTCTGGCAGGCCTTGAGCCGGTTCTTTTCGTTCATGCGCGACTTCGGATCCTTCGACGGCTGGATGCCATGGCTGCCGTGGCAGTCGAAACATTTCGCGGTGTAGGCATAGCCCAGGGTATTGACCTGGCCGTGATAGGAATTCTTGTACGACTTGAAGGCATCCTGGTGGCAATCGCCACAACTGGCCGTGATCGACAGCTTGGCCTTGTCGGTGGAGCTGCCGACGATGTCGTGGGTGGTGTGGCAGTCTGAACAGACGGCCGTCTTCAGGTTCTTCTTGTCGATGGCCTCCTTGCCGTGGATCGACTCGCTCCACTCTTCGAGGTGATCGGTATGGCACTTGTCGCCGCAGACATTGGGCACGGTGAGGTGCCACTCCTTGCGCTCGGGCGTGCCGCGCGGCGGCACGTCGAAGGTATGCACGTTGTGACAATCGCTGCAGATTGCCATCAACTTCGTCGGATCGTCCTTGTCCGGCTTGGCGTGGAAGGACTGCTTGTAGGCGGCGACGTTTTCCGCAACGATGCCGAGGCGGGGTTTCTCGGCGGTCTTGCCCTGCTTCTTGGTTGCTTCCCAGAGGTCGAGGTGGCACTGGGCGCACTCGGCTTTCTTCACTCCCTTGGCGATCTGGTGCGGCGAGACGTTGTCGGTGATTTCCAGGTGGCAGGCAACGCAATCCATCCTGGCGTGCACGCTCGTCGCATATTTGTCCGGAACGACTGCCTGTACCGCGCGCTTTTCGCCATTGCTGGCGAGCATTTCCAGCTTGCCCTTCTTGCCGTCATGGCAGCTTTGGCAACTGGCGTTGTCGAGCTTGACTGCTGCTGCGGGGGCCGCTTCCTTGGCCGGGGCCGCAAGCAACGATCCGCTGCCCAGAATTCCGCCCACATAGACCGCTGCCGCCACTACCCATGCTGCAAACTGGCTGGTACGCATGATTCGCTTTCCCCGCTACTCGTTGTTCTTATGCCTGGTCACGCGCAAACGGCTGCACCAGGAAACGCTGCCGGGGCCTTTTTATCAGGCCCCGGCAGGTTGCATCAGATCATTGCGACAGGATCCACTGCGCAAGGTTGCTCAACTCTTTCGGGTCCTTGGTTTCGATGATCTTGTGATCCTCTTCGGTGCCGTCCTCGAGCTTGACCTTCTTGCCCTCGGTCATTTGCTTGATGGCTTCTTTCTCTCCGAGTTTCTTTTCCTTGTACTTGGCGGAAATCTTCTTGTAGGAAGGCCCTTTCTTGGTCTTGTCGACCGCATGGCATTTGAAGCAGTCGTTCTTCTTCGCGAGCGCCTTGGCCGCGGCTTCATCGACCGCCGCATGCACGGGCGCCAGCCCGGACAGGGCGAACAACAGTGATCCGGTCAGCAAAAGGGTGGATTTCATTCTCATGATCGAACTCCGATAATGGTTGGCGTAAATGTGAACCTGCTACTTGCTGCAACAATTTCCGTATCAGGATGCATGTCGATGAATACCTGAGGATACCGGCCTGATCTCGATCAGGCGCAGGCTCGCTCGACAGCGCGACGGCATCCTAGCATGTCACCAAACCGCACCCGCGGCCACCTTGGCCACCTCGGCGAAGCCCCGCCCGATGCCGAATCAGACAGCCTTCTCGACGGACGTGCGCTTCTTTTCATGATGAGTCGCCGTTGTATATGTCGATCCAGCCAATACTGATTTACGGGAGGACCGTACTCCGATTGTGCCCTGCGCTATTCATCGTTCAGAAATTGTCCAGACTGGCCGAAAACCAAAGCAATTCTTATGCCCGTAACAATTCCACAGTTCTCCATCAAATCGCCGATGGAGTTGTGGAGGAACCTCCCTTCGATCTGCCTCAAAATCATGACGCCTGTCACTTAACAGTGACAATTCGCCGACAGATTCTGTCGTGCAATGCCGCCCGGAGTAGGCTGGCACCGCACTGGGAGACAAGCCATCGACCGAGGGGGCTGTATTTTCGGAAGGATGCTCGCTGCTAGCCCGTCAAATCCGCTCGAACCGCACGAAGCGCTCGGTTTATCCCGCCAGCTAGCGGCAGACCGCGATTTCGGCAACTGAATTGGCTGCGGCATGGGCTTTTGACTTAGGTTGCCATTGCTTCGCGTTGACGACAATTTGGACACATCCGCAGGGCGTCAATACCGCCCGGCAAGTCCTGCGCATGCTCCTGCATCAATACCAGGCTCACCGCCAGCTTGCGCCGGCCGATAAACGGTGTTCCGCAGCTGCTGCACGCCTCCAACTGATCGTTGGCCAGTTCGCGCGCCGCATTGCGTGCAATCGGGTCCGGCAAGAAGCGCGGCTGCAGCGCAATCGCCTGTTCCGGACACCCTGCGCGGCACAGATCGCACTGGATGCAGAGACTTTCCGTGAACGAGAGCAGCGGTGCCGGATCAAGCTGGCCGCCCAGCGCCCCGGTAGGGCACAAATGCGTGCATGCGAGACAGAGGCTACATTTCCCGGTATCCACCAATACCGTGCCAAATGTCGCACCCATCGCCAGCGCACGAGGCGCGTTGGTTCGCCCATCCGTTTGCCTGCCTGCACCAAGCGCGTCGATCAGCGCCAGCAGGCTCTCGCGTTTTCCATCCACGGCAGGGCCTGCGGCCGGCGCGGTCATGACAGGCAGGCGGACGGTTTGCTCGATCGCCATCGGCACATCCCGCGGAGCAGCGATTTGCAGCACCTTGGGATCGAGGCCCAGCTCAGCCAGCATGGTGCGCAGTTCCTCCAGCGTGAACTCGATCAAGTGGCGACTCTGCGGCGGAGTCGTCGGCGCCAGCACCAGCACCAGGCCGCCGACGCCTGCTGCCAGGGCCTTGAGCCACAGCAGGTCCGAAAATGCGGGCAGGGGATTCACCTCCAGGAAAAGCGCCCCTGGCGCTTCGGTGAAGGGCAATACATGGCGCGCCGCGGCATCGTGCACCACCAGAATCGGTCCTGGAGCTATTTCGCCCCGTTTTTCCAGGCATTCATCCAGCAATTCCTGCAGGGTTCCCGGCGCCGGATGCTGAAATCCGAGTGCACCGCTCGGGCAAGCCAGCGTGCAGCTGGCGCAGCCCTGGCAGAGGAAGACATCCACCTCGATCTTTTCGCCGCTCGAACGAATCGCCCGGGTGGCGCAGACATCGAGGCAACGTCGACAACCGGCAACCCCCATTGCCCCGTGGGCGCAAAGTTGCGGACGGTAGTCGACATATTTCGGCTTGTGGAAATCGCCCGTCAGTTGCGGCAGGCTGTCCAGCGCCTGAGCCAGAGCCGCCGGATCGTCGCCGGGCGCATAGTAGCCATGGGGCGGCACACTTTGCCGGAGCAGCGGCTCGCGGCACAGGTCCAGCACCAGGTCAAAGTGCCGGTCCGCGTTGCCGCTGAATATTCCGGCATCTTCGGCCTTGTCGACGGCGACGCGAACGGACGCGGAGAATCGCCCGAGATGACCTCGCAGCGAAACGATGCGTCCGCCGACCGCCTTGACTGTCGTCGGCAGATCGCCGAGAGCCACCACTCCGGGCGCAAACAGGGCTATGCGCAAGTTCGGCGCGCGCCGCGCCAGTTCGCGCGCCGCCTCGGCGGCGGACACCGTGTCGCCGGTGATCAGCACCGAAGCGCGCGACCGGTAAACCACCCCATCGTGCGGGATCGGCGTACCCGGCGCCATGTATCTCAATCCGGACATACCACCGGCGTGAGCAGGGGGGCTGATAATCGAAAAAGCCGGCGGCACGAAGGGATCAGACATTCTCGGCGAAGGATGGCACGGATTCGACTATGGCATCGATGTCTTCGCGATCGAGCTCGCAGGCACGCGGCGTCAGCGCCAGCAAGGCACGATAGAACGGCGTCGCCGCCATTTCTGAGGCCTGCCGGCAATACTCGGGAATCCAGCGCAAGACATGCCGGTCGAGGAAGTCTCGTTCGCGGCGTACCCAGTCCATCGCCGCCTGGGTGTCATCCGCCTGCCACGCCTCGGCTTCGCGATGACAGGCGATGGCGAGGAAACGCAATTCAGCCGCCAGATGGTCGGGCGGGCTGGCATCGGGCAGCGGCGGCGCGATATCGGCATCGGCATAGGCGGCGACCACGGCCAGCGCAATGTCGCCGCCCCAGTTGCCGCTACGCACCACCGATTCGAACGGCGGCGGTCCGCCGTAGGACTCGGAGATGCCGCCGAACAAGCGGGTGAACTCGATGGCCAAAGCATCCGGCGCAGCGTCCGCGCTCAGGGCCGAGTGCAGGGCGTCGGCGAAGGCAGCGGTCTCCGCCGCCAGCGCTTCGGCCGGATTCACCGGACCGAGTGCCGTTATGAGCTCACAGAAAAGCACGCTTCCCGGCGCCTCGGCAAAACCCCGGGCGAGCAGCCAATAGGTACGGCCGCGGCGGCCGGCAACGTCCGCCAGTGTCGCGGCCGAGCTCATGCTCAAACTCCCCAGAACGAGTGCGGCCCGTTCGGCTTGTAACCGGGCTTGTGGCAGGTCAGGCAGCCCTTGCGGTCGGACTGGCCCTCGTCGGCCAGCGCTTTCGACATGCGGTCGTCCTTGCGCAGATACAGGATGTCTTCCTGCACCTTTTCGTGGCAATCGGCGCAGTCGAGCTTTTCCTGTTTCTCGTGCAGCTTGTGGAATCGCCCTTCGACGGCCATCGACGGTTTGCCGGAAAACACCATCTTTTTCTTCACCGGTGCGTCGGCGCCGATGGCCGGTGCCATGGCCAGGCTCAAACCCAGCACCAGCGATGCAAAAAGTAGTCTCATGACTTGGCTCCTTTATCCAGCGTGTAATACACCTGCGGCTTGTTGCCGAAATGCGTCTTCAGTTGCACGGCATTGGTCGCCTTGATGCGCATCGAAATTTCCGACTTCGGATCGTCGAGGTCGCCGAACCAGCGCGCCTGCGTCGGACACACCAGATCGCAGGCCGGCGTGTAATCCTGATCCTTGCCGATGCGATCCTGCTTGCCGTCCTTGATCGCCTTTTCGATCTTGTGCCAGCAGAAGGTGCACTTCTCGGCGGCCTTGGCCCGCTTCTGATGCGTCGGATGCCGGTCCGCAAAGGCGATGGTCTCCATGCCCTGCGCGCCCTTGCCCGGATTCAAGGGCTTCAGTTCGGTATTCATCTGCGGCACGCCATAGGGGCAGACCGAAGCACAGTAGCCGCAGCCGATGCATTTCTTGTAGTCGAACAAGACCACCCCGTATTCGTTCTTGGTGATGGCCTTGACTCCGATCTTGTCGCAGATGGCCTTGCACGACGGTTTTTCGCAGTGCATGCAATTCATCGTTTGATAGATCTTGTGTACTTCAGGATAGGTGCCGACTTCGTACTCGATCATCGCGTTCCATTGCGCGTCGGGAGTGAAGTGATTTTCCACCGCGCATGCGGACAAGCAGGAGCGGCAGCCCATGCAGCGCTTGGTGTCTATGAGTCGTCCAAATTTTGCCATGATGATTTACTCCCTTATGCCTTGGTCAGCTTGCACTTGGTGTCATTGAAGGAGTTCATGCCCGACGGAACGTCCGGGTGCAACTCCAGCACCTGGTTGATCCAGGTTCCCTTGTTGGCGCCGGGCGCGTAGCCCGGACTCCACTGGCCATAGTGGTAGGACACCGCCAGCGTATCGGGACGCACCCCCTGCATCAGCCTGGCGATACCCTTGACCTTGCCGACGCGGGTTTCGATCTGCACCGTGTCGCCGTCCTTGATGCCCATCTGAGTGGCCGTCGCGGCATTGATCGCAACGTAGTTGGTGTCCAGATCGGCACCGAGTGCCTGGTTGGTGATCGCGTTGTTGATGGTGTTGCCGGACTGGTAACGATGCATCAACTTGTGCGTGACGAGATAGAAGGGGAAGTCCTTGGCCTCGCGATGCGGCGTCGGGAAGGCGTGGTCCTTGGTCGGGATCGGCGAGTAGGCCAGCTTGTACTTGGCCAGGTCGATGCGGGTGATGTTGTTGGCCTTGACGACCTTCTCGACCGTTTCATACGTACCGACGAAGTGATCGGCATAAAGCTTGAACTTCGGCTTGCCGGGGCCCTTGAACACCGGATCGACTCCGTGCAGATACTTGCCCTTGGTATCCAGCTTCTTGGCGACGAAGCCATGCTCCTTGGCATAGGCGAAATCCTTCTTGGTCTTGTCGGTCCAGATTATCTCGACCTGCTCCTCGGTCGTGTAGTCGCGGCCCGGCTTGAACTTGACCTCCTTGAGCTTCCAGCCCTTGTTCAGGTTTTCAAGATACTTGTCGCGGATGCCGACACGCTTGGCCAGCTCGAAAATGATCGACGTGGCGTTGTGTTCGAGGTTGAAGGGATTGGTCATCGGCTGGCGGATCGCGACGATCCCGGTCATCTCGGGGTGAGTTTTGGCCGGCGCGTTGTGCCACGATTCGAGGTAGGTTTTGTCGGGCAGGACGATATCGCCATACCAGGCCGTTTCGGTCATCACAATATCGATCACCACGTTGAAGGTCTTGGTCATACCCTCGAACTGCTGCCAGGCGTTGGAGGTCGAAACCGCCCGGTTGGTGCCGTAGAACATCTGCATTTCCGGCACGTAGCCCAAGCCCCAGGACTTCGGGTCGAGCAGGGTGATGTTGGTCTGCTGGCCGATGTTGTGGTGCGAGTTCGGATGAAACACGGTTTGCTGCATGTCGGTGCGCTTCGGCGGATAGTCGCACTTCGCGGGTTCCAGGTACTCCGGATGGTTGTTCGGGTGGTGGAGCAGGAAGCCGCCGACGGCGTCGATCGCCCCCACCAGCGAATTGAGGATCAGCAGGGAACGCGAGTTCTGCACGCCGAACTCCTTGGCGGCAAGTCCGCGGAAGGTGTAGGCCGCGACCGGGCGATAGCGCAGTTTGACGCCGTCGATTTCCTTGAACTCGCCGATATGCGCTTCCTTGGCAAAGGTTGCGGCGAGGCGCGTGATGGTGGCGGCAGGTACGCCGGCCACTTCTTCGGCATATTGCGGCGTGACGTCCTTCAGGCTGTCGGCGAACACCGTGAAGGCGGTGCGTACCAGCTTGCCGTCGACCGTGTAGCTGCCCTTGAGCGCCGGCTTGACGTTGGCGGTGTATGCCGCGGCGGCGTTGCTCACCGTATCCCAGACCAGCGGCGTCTTGCCGTCCTTGTCCATCACGATCTTGCCGTCGGCGCCCACCAGTTGCGGCGAGTTGGTGTAGGTGGTGAGGAATTCCTCGTCGATCGTGCCGGCATCGATCAACTGCTTGCACATGGCCAGAATCATCACCACGTCCTTGCCCGGACGCACCGGCACCCATTCGTCGGCCTTGGCTGCGCAGCCGGAAAGCCGCGGATCGATGACCACGGTCTTCAAGCCGCGTTCGCGCCCCTGCGCGGTAGCCCAGTCGAGCCAGCGCGAGGTCTGCTCGCCTTCGTGGTAGTTGGCGCCGAAATTGAGCAGGAGATTGGTGTATTTCAGATCGGGCAGATGGCCGTGATAGCCCCAGGTCAGCTCATCGGCAACGTGCCGCGCCGCCTCGCACAGCGTGGTGCGGTGTATGGCATTCGGCGTGCCGAAGGCGCCGCACCAGGCTTTCAGATTCGTGTCGCCGATGAGGTACTTGCCTTGACCCCACTGGAAAACCAGTTTCGACGGATTGTCCGCCTTGATCTTGTTGAGCCGTTCCGCCACGAGCGTAAAGGCTTCGTCCCAGCTGATCTCGACAAAGCCGGGGTTCTCGTTCGGCCCCTTCTTCGGGTTGGTGCGCTTCAGCGGCTTCTTCAAACGATAGGGATCGTAAGTGTTGTACATGCCCGAGGCGCCCTTGGGGCAGATGCCGTGGTTATATACCTCGGCGCGCGCGGCATCGGGGTAGATGGACTTGACGATGCCATTCACCACGTTGCCCTGGATGCCGCAGAAGTTCGGGCAGATCGAGCAGCCGGACTTGAAGGTCTTGACCTCCATCGACTTGGCCGCCGCCGCGGGTTTGGCTTTCGCCGCCGCCGCGAGGGCATCGAAACCGACGCCGGAAGCCGCTGCGCCGCCGAGGGCGCCCATGCCCTTGATGAAACCTCTTCTTCCGATTTCCATATCATTGACTCCTAGATGTTGTTGCCATTGCTTCGAATGGACGTCGCATGGTGAGACTTGCCCGAAAACTGTCCGCGCCCTCGGGCCGCCATGGCGGTTACCGCGCGGTAACATGACACTTGGGCAGCCGTCGCGCTCGCCCTACCGCACCACAGGCCAGCAAGAGTTGGCGCTGGCGACACGGCGCCGCATGCAGCAAGGCCGACAGCGCCCCCGCGACGCAGGCGATGCTCGGTTAAAAGCTGGGATGGAGTATTCACGGCAGGGGCCCGATCATCATGTTTGCCCCTCTATCCGCGAGAAACATGCCACGGCGAAAACCCATGCGATTTCAGGGTGTTGGACTCAGGCCCCAGAAAACCATGCTATTAACAATGGCAATCAGGGCTAGAATGGTTACCGTACCGTAACCAGCGAGGACTCCATGGGTCAGCCAATCGAAAGTTCGTTACCTAACCGTAACCGACGCCGTTGGCTGCTCGGCAGCGGATGCCTCGCCGCCGCGGGACTGATCAGTCTCACGCGCAAATCGCAGGCCGCCGGCGGCAAGCTGCGGGTCGGCATGACGCCGGCCTTTCTCCATGACCAGCACCGCATGCTCGGCGAATGGCGCGCGTTCATGGCGGCTTCCCTGCAAAGGCCCGTGGAATTCGTGCAGCGCGACAGCTATCGCGAAACCATGGATCTGCTGCGGCTGGAAAAGCTCGAATTCGCCTGGATCTGCGACTATCCCTACCTGCACCTCAAGGACACCGTGCGCCTACTGGCGGTGCCGCTCTATCAGGGGCGTCCGCATTACCGTTCCTACCTGATCGTGCGCAAGAGCGATACGCGGACCCGTTCGATCGCCGATCTTTCGGACAGTGTGTTCGCCTATGCCGACCCCTACTCGAACACCGGCTATCTGGCACCCCGCTATGAAATCCGCCAGTCGGGGCACGACCCGGCCGGCTTCTTCCGCAAGACCTTCTTTACCTGGTCGCACCGCAAGGTGGTCGAGGCGGTTGCCAGCGGATTGGCGCAAGGCGGCGCGGTGGACAGCTATATCTGGGACACCCTGGCTTTCGTCGAGCCGACGCTGACGGCACGTACGCGCGTGGTCTGGCGTTCGCCGGAGTATGGTTTCCCACCCTTTGTCGCCCATCGCTCGGTGGCCAGCGCCGACTTTCAGCTCATGCAGCGCCACCTGCTCGATACCTCGCGCAGCGAAGCCGGACGACGCCTGCTCGGCCTGCTGCACCTGGACGGGTTCACCATCGGCAGTCCGACGCTGTACGAGGGCGTGGCACGCATGATGCGCAGCTTTGGCGAAGCCTGAGCCAACGCTCATCACTTCGATGAACCACTTCGCATGATGAAATCGCGCACCTTCGATGGGCCCCAGGCTGGCAAATGGGCCCGCCCCTCCCCTCCGCTACGCGGCCCACGGCAGGCTTTGCACAGCCTGCCGGCTGCGGCGGCGCGACGCATGCGTCGCGAATTCCCGCCTCGCCCCCTCGCGGGGAGGCTATTGATTGGCTCGCTGCGCTCGAACCTGACACAGCGCGCTTGGCAACGCATTTCACGTTAACCATGCGCTGGCTGTTCGATCTGTCCTTCCGCCACAAGATTCCCTTGTGGACCTCGTTCCTGATCAGTGTCTCGATTTTCGTCGTCGGTGCCGCGCTGATGACGCGTGCCTATCAGGACATGAAGACCGCGGTGGTCATCAGCGCCGGCAATCTCGCACATACCCTCGCCAACACCCTGGCGCCGGCGCTGTTGCACGACAACGTGTGGCGTGCCTTCGAGATCGCGCGTTCGCCGATTCGTGCCGAATCCGCAAAAACCCCGGTCGAGGTCGATGCCGTGGTGGTACTCGGACGCGACCAGCGGATTTTTGTCTCCAGCGATCCCGATACGCTACCGATGCTGACCGATGCCGCGACGCTGGGTCCTGACTGGCTGCAGCTGAGCGAACGACTGGGCACCCCGAGCGAGGAGACATGGCCCTTGGTGCTGGAGCCGCAGGATTCCGGCTACCTCTACCTGATCCTGCCCATCACCGACAAGGACGCGCAACTGGGACACCTGGTGCTGCGCTACGCAAAGTCGGTGTTCCATCCCTGGTTCATCGACACGATCTGGCAGGGTCTGGGCATCGGCCTGCTGGTGCTGGCGGTGCTGATTCCGATCAACTGGTACTGGGGCAGCCGCATGGCTACGCCGCTGGTCGACCTGGCGCAACGCATGGGCATGATGCTGAAGTCGGTTCCCGATCCCCTGCCGCCCGATCTCTATCCCTATCGCGACGAACTCGGCCAGTTGTTCGCCGCCTACGACCGCATGGTGCTGGCGCTGCGCGACAAGGCAGCGCTCGAAAACGAGATGGTCAAGTCCGAGCGCCTCGCGGCGATCGGCCAGCTCACCGCCGGCATCGCCCACGAAATCAACAATCCGCTGGCCGGTCTGATGACGACCGTCGATACCCTCAAGCTGCAGCGCAATCTCGATCCGCGCGCCTTGCGCCAGCTCGAGTTGATCGATCGCGGCCTGATGCAGATTCGCGACACCGTTGCCGCTTTGCTGGTGCAAACCAAGGTACAGGCGCGGCCGCTGAGTCCGCACGATCTCGAAGATGTGCACACCCTGATCCAGCCCCAGGTCGGCAAACGCCGCATCCGGCTCGACTGGTCGGCGGCCATGCCTGCCGAATTGCCGGCGCCGGCCAGCCTGGTGCGCCAGATTCTGATCAACCTGTTGCTCAACGCCATACAGGCGGCGGCCGAAGGCGGCCACGTCAGCCTGTGGCTGGGCCGCAAAGCCGAATCGGCGTCCTGCCTGTCGATCGAGGTGCGCAATGACGGCACCCTGCTCGGCGACGAACAGCTGGCCCATTTGTTCGAACCCTTCGCGTCGACCCGTGCCGGCGGCCATGGCCTCGGCCTCTGGGTGACCTATCAGATCGTGACGCAGCTCGAAGGCCGCATTGCCGCCAGGAATGTCGACGGCCAGGTCGAGTTCGTGGTCAACCTGCCTCTTGGAGAAAACCCATGCAGCACCGCATCGCCCTGATCGAGGACGACCCCATCATCGGTGAGGCTCTGTCGGAGCGGCTCGACTTCGAAGGCTTCACCTGCGACTGGTTCCGCGACGGCAAGTCGGCCCGGCGCGGCCTCGGCCAGCGCCGCTACAGCGTGATCGTCAGCGACATCAACCTGCCCGACATCGGCGGCGAACAACTGTTCCGCGAGCTGCTCGCCGGCAACCGGGCCATCGCCCCGGTGATCTTCATCACCGGCTACGGCGCCATCGACCAGGCCGTGCGCCTGCTCAAGCTGGGTGCCCAGGACTACGTGACCAAGCCCTTCAACGTCGGCGAGCTGATCGCCAAGATCCGCGGACTTTGCGAACGCCTGCAACCCGCCGCGAACATCAATGCGCGACTGGGCATTTCCACCAGCATGCGGCATATCGAGGGACTGCTGCCACGCCTGGCGGCGAGCCGCAGCGCGGTGCTGATTTCCGGCGAGTCGGGCGTCGGCAAGGAGGAAGTCGCGCGCGCGCTGCACCGAGCCGGCGACCCGGAAGGCAAGACCCCCTTCATCGCGGTGAACTGCGGTGCGATCCCCGAGAACCTCGTCGAGTCGGAACTGTTCGGCCACGACAAGGGAGCTTTCACCGGCGCCGACCGCGACCGGCGCGGCGTCTTCGAGCAGGCTGACGGCGGCACCCTGTTCCTCGACGAGATCGGCGAAATGCCGCCTTCCATGCAGGTCAAGTTGCTGCGCGCGATCCAGGATAGGGCGGTGGTACACGTCGGCGGCGCCACGCCGCACCAGGTGGATATCCGGCTGATCTGCGCCACGCACAACGACCTCAAGGCCATGGTGGAACAGGGCCGCTTCCGCGAGGATCTGTACTACCGCATCCACGTCATCCATTTGCAGGTGCCGCCCCTGCGCGAACGGCAGGAAGACATCCTCTGGCTGGCCGCGCGCTTGCTGGATGCACGCACAGGCCGCGGCGAAGCCCGCCGCACGTTGACGCCCGATGCCGAACGCGCCCTGACCCGCTATCCGTGGCCGGGCAACGTGCGCGAATTGCAGCATTGCCTGGAGCGCGCCAGCGTGCTCTCCCTGACCCCGGCGCTGAGCGCCGAAAGTCTGTTCGGCGCCGACGGCGGCGTACCGGCAGACGCCGAAACGCTGCGGCAACCGCTCAGCGAGCACCTGCAGGACTGCGAGCGCGCCTACATCCGGCGTGCGCTCGCCGAATGCGACGGGCGCATCGCCGACACCGCCGCCCTGCTCGGCATCAGCCGCAAGAATCTCTGGGAAAAAATGCGCAAGCTGGACATGGCCGAAGGCTGAGCGAAGGTACTGGGCCTTGTAGGGTCGACTTCAGCCGGCCTGCGGTGAATGGCGCTGTAGGGCCGACTTCAGTCGGCCAGAGGTGGATGGCGTTGTAGGGCCGGCTTCAGCCGGCCAGCGGTGGATGGCGGACTGAAGTCCGCCCTACATTCCGCCCTACATTCCGCCCTGCGGTCAGTTTCCAACCGCCGGCTTCACCGCGCGGTGGAAGCCGATCATGCCGTAGAACACCGTATCCACGCTGACCTCGACGTAGCCCAGTTCGCGCAGCACGATCGACAGTTCCTCGGCGGTGTAGAACAGGTCCAGCGCGTCGATGAAATACTGTTTGAACTTGGTCGCCGCGGGGCTGCTGCCGACGATCAGGCTGGTGAAATTCAGGCAGGCCTTGAGGTAGGTGAAATACAGGTTTTTCACGATCACGTTGCGCGGCCGCAGCATGTCGGAATGGTGGAAGTGGCCGCCGGGCTTCAGCACGCGCAGGATCTCGGTGAACACATCGCGCACGCGCAGGTGGCGCGAAGCGAACTGCAGCGTGACGACATCGAAGTGATTGTCGGGAAAGGGCAGCGTATGCACGTCGCCGATGGTGCTCTTGATATGGAAGCCCAGGGCGGCGGCGTTCTGCGCCCCCACCGTCTGCATCTCGGCGCTGCGATCCATGGCATGCACATCGAGTGTCGGTTCGCGCTTGAGCAGGGCGACGCCGATGGCGTTGGTGCCGGCGCAGACATCGAGCACCTTCTGCTGCGGCTTGATATCCACGGTCTGCATGAAGCGCCTGAGAAAAGTGCTCCACAGGCCGAGCGCGGCGATTTCGTTGGCGCGGTCGTAATAGCGTGCGATGTCAGCGAATGCGTCGTTGAGTTCGTTGGTCCAGACATCGTTGAAGCGTTCTTCGCGTACGGCCTCGCGCGTGGCGAGCGGGGGGGGTGCCATGATTGTTTTCTCCTGCAGGGGGATTGAATGTGCCCGTTGGCGGCGGATTTAGCCTTCGTGGCGACCGACTGTCAAGTCCGGCTGCCGCCGGCCGGCCTTCATGGCTCGCCCTTGGCCTTGATTCCAAGCCGGCGCAGTTTCTCCCAGAGGGTCTTGCGCGTAATGCCCAGGGCCTCGGCGGCATGGGTCATATGGCCGCCGTGCCGTTCCAGGATCAGCGACAGGTAGTCGCGTTCGCAGCCCATCAGGTATTCGCTCAGGGATTCGGATTCCAGCGGCTGCGCCACTTCGCCGTCGATGCCGCCGCCAAAGAAGGCTTCGGCGCCGAGCAGCGGTCCGCTGGAGAGGATGCAGGCGCGCTCCACCGCGTGGCGCAACTCCCTCACGTTGCCGGGCCAGGCGTAGTGCAGCAGGGCCTGCTCGGTGCGCGGATCGAGGCGGCGCTGCTCGCCGGCGTGGGCGCGGTTGAATTCCTCGACGAAATGGCGCACGAACCAGCGGATGTCTTCCGGCCGTTCGCGCAGCGGCGGAATGCGCAGCTGTATCACATGAATCCGGTAATACAGATCCTCGCGGAACTGGCCGGCGTCGACCATCGCGCGCAGATCGCGATGGGTCGCGCAGACCAGGCGGAAGTCCGAGGTGATGGCTTTCTCTCCGCCGAGGCGGGTCAGGCGCTGGTCCTGCAGCACGCGCAACATCTTGGCCTGCATCGACAGCGGCATTTCGCCGATTTCGTCGAGGAACAGCGTGCCCTGGTGCGCCTGCTCGAAATAGCCGCGCTTGGCCTTGATCGCACCGGTGAAGGCGCCGCGTTCGTAACCGAAGAGTTCGGCTTCCATCAGCGACTCGGGAATCGAGGCGCAATTGACGGCGACGAATTCGCCCGCCTCGCCGATCGCGTGACGATGGAAAAGCTTCGCCACGTGCTCCTTGCCGGCCCCCGACTCGCCGGTGATCAGCAGCGCGGTGGCGTGGCGTGCCAGGCGCGGGATCGACTCGGCGATGCGCCTCATCGCCGGCGACACGCCGAGCGTATCGTCGCCGCCGTCGCGGACCGCGCCGTAGCCCTCGGCCAGACCGCGCACTTTCTGCACCAGGACGTCGACGTCGAAGGGCTTGGTGACGTAGTCCGCGGCACCGGCCTTGAGCAGTTCCACGGCGCGGTCGATGGTGCCGAAGGCGGTCATGAACAGGAAAGGCGGCAGCCACGGCTGCGTCTCCTTGAGTTCGAGGAACAGGTCGCCGCCGTTGCGGTCCGGCAGCCGGATGTCGCTCACCACGAGGCTGTAGCGGTGGGCGCCGATCGCCGCCGCGCCCGCGGCCGCCGTGCGGCACCAGTCCACGGCAAAGCCTTCCAGGCGGAACAGCTGGCACAGGGATTCGCCCATGATCTCGTCATCCTCGATCAGGCACAGGCGCAGCGAGGATTCAGTTTTCGACATAGGGAATTTCGGCGCTGAAGGTGGTGCAGCCGGGCTCGCTGTCGACCGACAGCCCGCCGTTCAATTGCTGAACGATCTGGTAAACCACCCAGAGACCGAGGCCGTAGCCCTTTTCGCGCCCGCTGACGAAGGGTTCGAAGAGATAGGCCATCTGCTCGTCGGGAATGTGCTTGCCGTCATTGCACACCGAGAATCTCAGCATTCCGTCGCCACTGTTGATGCCGAGGCGCACGCGCCCGCCCTCGTCGGCGGCGGCGATGGCATTGAGCAGCAGGTTGAGCAGGATCTGTCGCAGCAGCGTCGCCGGCAGTGGCAGCGCCCGCTGCAGCGGAGATTCCGTGACGACGGTGACGGAACGGGCACGCGCCTCGGCCTCGACCAGGATCAGCAGATCGTCGATGTCCGCGGGTTCGAACGGGCGGTCCTGCAACTTGGTTTCGACCAGCAAGGCGGCCACGGTATGGCGGATCTGCGTGAGGCCACGCTCCAGCAGGGACAGGGTCTGGTTCGCCAGCGGGTCGCCGGCGCCGTGGCGCTGGTAGGTCTTGATCGCGGTCAGCATGCCGCCCAGGGGATTGTTGATTTCATGGGCGATGCCGGCCGTCATGCGGCCGACGGCGGCCAGGCGCTCGGTGACCAGCATCTGGTCTTCCAGCTCCTGCTTGTGCTTCAACTCGCCGACCATGCGGCGAAAGGCGTTGCCCAGTTGCCCGATCTCGTCGCCGCTCTTGGGCAAATCGGCCAGGCGCGCCACTTCCAGGTCTCCCGGCACCCGGCGCATGGCGTCGGCCAGGGCCACCAGCGGTTCGCCCGTGCGCCGCGCCCAGAACCATGAGAAGGGCAGGATCAGCACCAGCACCAGCAGGGTGACGAATGCCGCCTGCCCCACCAGACCGATAAAGCGCGGCACAAAGGAAATTTTCGAATAGCCGAGGATGACGTGGCCGAGCGCGACGCCGTCCGCCACCAGCGGTGACATGACGAAGTAATGGACCGAATCGGCCGGCTCGATGACCTGCTGTTCCGTCGCCTTGGTCTTCACCAGCGCGGCGCGCAGACGCCCGTAGACGCCGCCGCGACTGGCCGGACTGCTGCCGATCGGAAATTCCTTGGGCCGGGTGGAGACGAAGACATTGAAATCCGCATCGGTTACCAGCACCACGTCGGCCTGCAATTCCGGCGCAATCGCGGTCGGATCGCGGGCCGACTGCAGGATTTCGTAGGCGCGCCAGATGTCGTCGTGCAGCACCGGCGTCACCAGCGTATTGGCCAGCACCCGCGCCAGGCTCTTGCCGTGGGCATCGAGGTTCTGCCGCATCTCGTCGTACTCGCGCGTCACCAGCGCAGCAGTGACCGCCAGTGCGGTGCCGAGCACAGCGCCCATCACGCGCAGCGGGATTTTCCAGCGCAGCGAAAGGTCGGCGAGCACGATCACGTGCTGCGCACTTTCGCCGCCATGCGCGCGATGCCGTCGAACAGCGCCGGCGCGCCGGCGACGAAGCCGTCGAGGCGCAACAGGTGCAGCAGTTCCGCACCTTCGGCATCGGCGGGCATGTCGACCAGGACAGCGCGAAAGCGCTGCAGTTCAACGGCAGGCATGTCCGGGCGCGCGACGAAGGGCGGGTGCCCGAATTCAGGCGAGCGCTCGATCACGCGCGTGCTGCGGGTCAGCGCGGGATGGGTCTCGGCCAGGGTCTCCCAGACATAGCCGTCCACGGCGCCGCCATCGGCCAGACCGACGCCGACCGCTTCGACCACTTTGCGGTGGCCCCAGGTGAAGAAGTTGCGGGAAAAGAAGGTCGTCGGATTCTCGCCCAGGGTGGTGAGCCGGTACTGGGGATAGAGGTAGCCCGAATTCGAATCCGGGTCCGAATACGAGAATACCTTGCCGCGCAAATCGGGCAGGCTGCTCGAATGCCCGTCGTCGGCCGGCACGATGATATAGGACTGGTAATACGGACGCCCGCGCCACAGCGGCACCGCGACCAGGCGCAGCTCATGCCGGTAGCGTACATAGGGATAGCCGCAGACCCAGGCGAAATCGATCTTGCCGCCGCGGACCAGGTCCAGCACCTCGCGGTAGTTGCCGCGCTGCACGAAGGCCACCGGCCGCTTCAGCCGGCGCTCCAGCCACAGCCGCCAGCGCGTCAGGAAACTCAACTGGTCGTCGAGGAAGACCGGCGTCAGGCCGATGCGCAGGACACTGGTCTCGGCGCGCACGGGTAGCAAGGGCATGGCAGCAACCGCCAGCACCGACTGCAGAAAAGCCCGCCTGCGTGTTCCCGCCAATAGGTGATCGCCCTCGCTCATTGCAGCGATGATAAGCGCGAAAACCGGCGCTTCATTGTCGATTTCAGCGAGCGTTACGCGGGCGTAGCAGGTTGCAGCGCAGCATCGAAGGCAAGTGTTACGCCAGCGTAACCATGGCCCGAAAGCCTTGCCGGCCGGCCCCGACCAAATCCCCAATGGCGACAAGGGATTGGCATCCGAGCGGCCCAACTGGTCTGGATGTTGCGTAAAGCAAACGGCAGGCTGGTCCATCGGGCGCCGATTTGCGCCAAACGTAACCAGAACAAAAACCGAATCACTGTATTCAGAGGAGGCAAGACAGATGAGTGAAGAATTGAGGGTCTCCCCCATCGAGACGCGCGGCGTCACCGGCAAGAGGCGTTTTGCCATGGTGGTCGATACGCGTCGCTGCATCGGCTGCATGGCCTGTCAGGTCGCGTGCAAGGCCGAATACGACACGCCGCTGGGCGTCAATCGAACCTGGGTGCCGTACAAGGTGGTGGGCAAATATCCCACCGTCAAGAAGCAGTTCCTGCCGCGGCTGTGCAACCACTGCGACGACGCGCCCTGCGTGCGCAACTGTCCGGTCGAAGCCACCTTCAAGGTCGAGGATGGCGGATTCATATTGCAGCGCTACGAGCGCTGCATCGGCTGCCGCAGCTGCATGGCCGCCTGTCCCTACAACGCGCGCTTCATGCTGCCTTCACATCGCAGCTACACGCCGATCACCAACGTGGTCGACAAGTGCACCTTCTGCTTCCACCGCGTGACCCAGAACCTGGTCCCGGCCTGCGTGCAGACCTGCATCGGCCGCTCGCGCGTGTTCGGCGACATCAACGATCCAAAAAGCGAGGTTTCCTACCTGGTGGCCACCAATTCGACCCAGGTGCTGCGTCCGGAAGAAGGCACCAAGCCGCACGTCTTCTACATCGGCGCCGATCGCAATGCGACCGAGTTCGGCCGCGACGCCTACCGCCAGCCTGAAGTGATGGAACAAGAGCGTTCCGCCTTCAAGCGCAACTTCAAGATCTGAGAGGGGACATCATGGGTGATTACGTCTGGTTTCACGATGTGTCGTGGCACGCAAGCTACGCCGTCTATTTCTTCGTCATCGGCATCCTCGCCGGTTTGTCGTTCATGTCCTACGGCTCCTGGATCACGCCGGCGCTGCGCCCCTTGCGCGAGAAGGCCGCCTACGGCTCGATCGCGCTGCTGGCGCTGGGCGGCGTACTGCTGATCGCCGACCTGTCGCAGCCGCTGCGCTTCCTCAACATCCTCAACCCCGGCTACCTGAACTTCAGCTCGCCGCTGGCCTGGGGAGCGCTCAACATCGTCGCCTTCGCCGTCGCCTCGGTGCTGTACATCATGGCGCTGCAGAAGGGCGACGAGGCCAAGGGCAAGCTGCTGGCGCTGGTTACGGCCTTGCTGGCGCTGGGTCTGCCGGTCTATACCGGCTTCGACCTAACGGTGCACCAGTCGCGCCCGGTGTGGAATTCGCCGATCATTCCGGTGCTGTTCGTCGCCATGGCGATCGCCTCGGGTTCCGCGGTCGGCTCGCTGCTGGCGATGGGCAACGAGGAGGCGCAGAAAGTCCTGCGCCAGTACATGCTGTGGTCGGCCGGTGCAGTAGCCGTGATGCTGGTTTCGGTCATGGGCACCACCAACTACGGCGGCTCCGCGGCGGAGCTGACCTTCATGATCATGACCACCGGCACCATGGGCCTGCTCTTCATCGGCGTCGGCTTCCTGGCCGGCAGCGTTGCGCCGGCGGTCCTGCTGTTCGCGCCGATGGGCAAGAGCCAGGCCGTGCTGATGGTTTCCGCCCTGCTGATCCTGGTCGGCGGCGCAGCCCTGCGCTACGTGCTGCTGATGGCGCCCCAACAATTGCAGACCCTGTTCTGACCGACCCCGAGGAGATATAGAAAATGGAAATGCCAAAAGTCACGCGTCGCACCTTCCTCAAGGTCAGCGCCACCACCGGTGCTGCCGCGGCCGCCGCGCCCCGTCTGCTCAACGCCATGGAAACCCAGCTGGGCGGCAAGGATTTCGGCCCGGTCACCGGCGCCGAGCGCAAGGCGATCCCGATCAACTGCCACGTCTGCAACATCCAGGACGGCGCCATCGCCTATGTCGAGAATGACCGCGTGGTCAAGCTCGAAGGCAATCCGGAGCATGTCTCGACCCGCGGCCGTCTCTGCGCCAAGGGCAACGCCGGCATGTGGTACAGCTACGACCCGGATCGCATCCTCTACCCGCTGAAGCGCGTCGGCGCCCGCGGCGAAGGCAAATGGAAGCGCATCACCTGGGACGAGGCCCTGACCGAACTCGCGGGCAAGCTCGACGCCGCGATCAAGGAAGATCCCAACACCATCATGCTCAAGTACGGCCGCAACCGCTCCGGCGGTGTGATCGACCGCTTCATGCAGACGCTGGGCTCGGCCACGGTGGTGAACCACACTTCGGTCTGCGAATCGTCGAAGAAAATCGGCATGGAGCCGACCTGGGGACCGGACATCGAAACGCCGGACTTCGCCAACGCCAAGTACGTGCTCAATTTCGGTTCCAACATCCTCGAAGCCGCCTACTTCCACAATCCGCTGTCGCAGCGCGTGACGGAAGGCCGCGTCGACAACCACATGAAGATCGTCACCTTCGACGTGCGCCTGTCCAACACGGCCGGTTTCTCCGACGAATGGGTTCCGGTGCATCCCGGCACCGACGGCGCGGTGGCCCTGGCCATGGGCCATGTGATCCTGCGTGAGGACTTGCAGGATTCGGACTTCATCGACACCTGGACCAACGTATCCGTCAAGGATCTCAAGGAGCATTACAAGCAATACACCCCGGAGTGGGCGTCGAAGATTTCCGGCGTGCCGGTCGAGACCATCGAGCGCGTCGCGCGCGAGTTCGCCACCACCAAGCCGGCCACGCTATTCACCTACCGCGGCCCGGCCAAGCACCTCTACGGCTCCTACAACGAGAAGGCCTGCATGATGCTGCCGATCATGACCGGCAACGTCGAGAAGAAGGGCGGCTACTGCCTGCCGCGCGGCATGGGTTGGCCGCAGCCGAGCCCGGCACCGGGCAAGCCGAAGAAGGCTTCCTATCTTTCGCATCCCTCCGAGTACCCACTGGCCGGCCACAAGGTCAGCCACCTGGTGCCCTTCTGGATCGCCGACGGCAAGCAGAAGATCAATGTCTACATCACCTACCAGGACAACCCGGTCTACACCAATCCGGGCTCCCAGGCGGTATGGGGCAAGCTGTTCAAGGACGAGAAGCTGATTCCCTACCTGGTCTCGATGAGTCCCTTCATGGGCGAGGAGACGGCGCTGGTCGACCTGATCCTGCCCGACTGCCCCTACCTGGAGCGCTGGGAGCCGGAGTCGATGCCCAACTCGCTGTGGCCCTGGCTGGGCATCCGCCAGCCGGTGCACAAGTCGCTCGGCGAGTCGCGCGAGAACCGCATCATGATGCGCGACATCATCTGGAAGCTCGATCCGGATGGCAAACGCGGCATGAAGCAGTTCTGGAACTTCAAGGATGGCGAGGACTACATGCGCCAGCACTTCGACAACGTGCCGGGCCTCAAGGAAGCCGGAGGCCTCGACTTCCTCAAGAAGCACGGCGTGTGGCCGATCTACGGCAAGCTCGATCCGAAATCCGGCAAGGTCACCGACAAGACCGGGCGCGAGATCCAGGCCGAATACGGCCTGTTCAAGAAGGAGTTGTCGGCGGCCGACATGGCCGGCGCCACCACCGACAAGGACGGCACCATCAGCAAGAACGGCAAGGCCATCGGCGTCAAGAGGAACGGCAAGAACTACGTCGGCTTCCCCACCGGCAACCGCATCATCAACGTGCGCGTCGACCATTGGGCGGAATTCGGCTTCAACCCGATGCCGACCTTCAAGCGCATTCCGTGGCACGAGACGATGAAGGACGACGAGCTGATCATGGTCACCTTCAAGCTCAACGTGATGAAACAGTCGCGCACGGCGGCGGTGAAATGGCTGGCCGAGATCGCCCACAGCAACCCGATGTGGATCAACCAGGCAACGGCGGACAAGATCGGCGTCAAGACCGGCGACCTGGTGCGCGTCGAAAGCCGCGTCGGCCACCTCGTCACCAAGGCCTACGTCACGGAGGGCATACACCCGAAGACGGTGGCGATTCCGACCGGCTTCGGCCACTGGGAATACGGCCGCCTGGCCACGCTCAAGCTCAAGGACAAGAAGAGCGAGGCCAGCCACGGCCAGGACGATCCGGACCTCAACAACGTCTGGTGGGAAGACAAGGGCGTCCATCCCAACAACATCATCCCGGTGGTGGCCGATCCGATCGGCGGTTCGCAGGGCTGGTACGACACCGTGGTCAAGGTGACCAAGGCCGGCCCCAACGACAAGTACGGCGATTCGCAAGGCGACTGGGACAAGCACTACGCGGCCTACAAGGAAACCATGCGCTACGCCTACAACGGCGACCTGCACCGCAAGATGCATCCGGAAATGGCCTCCTGGGCCGGCCCGGACAGCGTCAAGCAAAAGGAAGGCGGCGGCCATTGAGCACTCCCTGAGGAGGGAACTCCGGCCGCAGTTCCCACCAGCGGCCGGGTAATTGCGGCCCGCCAAGCCTGGCGGGCCAGCTTTTTATTAGTGTCAAAGTCGCCGCTGGCGACTCACCACGCTCCCCTCTCCCCTGGTGGGAGAGGGGCTGGGGGTGAGGGGGGCGCGGCACGGCGTTCATTGCCGGGGCTGCGCCAATAGCAAACATGACTGGGAGCTGACATGCTGAAAACCGTACTGGCACTCGATGACAACGAAGAGGACGTCGCTGCAGGCGAAACCACGGCCGTGCTGGCGTCGCCCGCCGAAACCATCGCCGACTGCCGTGCCCGCGCCGAGGTCTATCGGCTGCTCTGCGGCGCCTTCGTCGAAGAACCGGGCAGCGAATTCATTGCGGCACTGCGCACTCCGGCGGCACTGGCCGAGCTGGCCGAGGCCGGTCTGCGCTTCGACGCCGATTTCCTCGACGCCCCGCATGACGCGCTGATCGAAGCACTGGCCATCGAATACACGCAACAATTCGCCTCGTCCGGCGGCTTCCCCGCGGTCGAGTCGGTGCGCCTGACCGGACGCTACAAGCAGCAACCGAACTTCGACGCCATGCAAACCTACAAGCGCCTGGGTTTCGTGCTGCGCCCCGGCCGCTTCGAGGTGTTTGCCGATCAGCTCGGCGTCGAGCTGATGTTCGTCGCCGAGTTGCTGGATCGCGCCGCCAACGCGCTGGAGCAGGGCGATGCCGTGACGCAGCGGCGCCTGGACAAGGAAATCAAGCGCTTCTGGACCCAGCACCTCGGGCGCTGGGTGCGCGGCTACAGCCGCCTCATCGAACGCACTTCGGAGCATTCCTTCTTCCGCGAGATGGCACGTTTCCTGGGCGGGTTCGCCGCAGAGGAAATCGAGGCCATGGGCCTGCGCATCGAAGACCGGGACCAGGCGCGCCTGGAAGTGCCGAAGGACGACATCCGCGTCGAGTTCAATCCGAACGAGCCGGTCTGCAACGGCTGCATGACGGACGCGTTGTCCACCACGCTGTCGGCCCCCGACAACGTGCGGCGCCTCGAAGAAATGCGCGGCCTGAGCAAACTGAACGACCTGCGCGACCCGGGCTAGGAGCTTGCAATGATTCTCGATCTCGCCACACCGAAGGAACTGCCGCCGCCGGATCGCAGCGTACTTTCGCAGCTCGACTGGAAAGACGTCGCGGTGATGTGGAACAGCAACGACCTGGGCGCGCTGCACGACTGGCTCAACGAACGCTGGTCGCGCCTGATCCGCAACAGCCTGCTCGGCACCAAGGACCCGGAGGCCGAGTTCCTGCAGGGCCTGGCCTATGCGACGCTGGCGCTGTATTTCACCCAGAACCAGAACCAGGAAGGCGCGCTGCTGCTGATCGACGACGCGCAGATGGCGCTGGCCAAGTACAGCCCGCGCTTTCTCGGCGTCAATGTCGCGCCCATCCTCGGCGCCCTGCAGGAACTGCGGCCCCTGCTGGTCGGCCTGGCGCCGGACGACGACTGCCCGCTGTATCCTTTCGTCTATCCGAAATTCGAATACACGAGCTGAAACCCCATGCAAGCTGCCCTGGCTGAGTTCCCGATTGCCGAGCCCGCCAACGAGCCCACCAACGGGCTCGCCGAAACCCCGGATGCCCAAGAGTTGGCGCTGGCGCTACGGCGCTGGCTGGTGTGGGACGGCGCAGCCGAGGTCGGCGTCGATGACTTCGTCTGCGACGGTCCGGGGGTCGAAGCCGTCGCCGCCCTGTGCGCCGGCGTGATCCTCGCCGAGGGCGACGAACAGCGTGTCGCGACCCTGTTCGCCGCCGGGGCCGACTGCGTTTTCGTCGGCGAGGCGGCGCTGCTGGACAGCACCGCGGTCGAACGCCTGGTGGCGGCGCACGGCGCCAAGCGCATCGGGATCTACGCGCCGCTCGGGCGGCAGACCGTCAGCTGGTCCTTCGAGACGGTATCGAATGCCGATTTCAAGACCGTCACGCCATCGCATTGCGAACCGGCCTGGGAGGTCCTGCGCGCCGACGGCGGCGGCACCGGCACCCTGGCCGGATGGTGGCTGAAGGCGATGCGCGAACTCGGCGCCACGCGCTTCCTGGTGCGCGTGGATATCCGCGACGACACCGACCTCAATCTCTGCGCCGGACTGGTCGAGGACCTCGGCGACGCCTTGTGGATCGGACCGCTGCAGGACACGGCGCCGCGCCTCGCCGAATGGGTCGATTACGGCCAGTGCCGCCAGCTTGCGCTGGGCGCCGCGGCCTATGCGCATTGCAACGCCCTGCTGGATGGGCAGCCGGAGTCGGCATGAAGCGAGTGGCCTGGCCGCTCTTCGCGACATTCTTCGCGGCACTCTGCCTGCTGCTCGCCGGCGCCGCACAGGCGCAGGTCAGCCTCAATGACAAGGCGCAACTGGTGGCCGCGCTTTCCGCCAAGCCGCCCTGCTGCGTGATCGATGGCCGCGGCGCCGCCAGCCGCAAGCACGAGGTGCTGGACAACGCCCTGCCCTGGCGCGCCGACCTGAAGATCGACCCGACCGCCACCATAGTGGTGGTCGCCGACCGCGACCAGGATGCGCTCGGCATCGCCCGGACGCTCGCGCGCAAGCATCCGGGCAAGCCGATACTCGCCGTCAAGGGCGGCCTCGCCACCTGGAAATCGGCTGCGTTCGCGCTGCTCGCCGCCAGCGCGACCGGCGGCGCCGGCGGCCTGGTCAACTTCGTCATCCCGGCCAACACCTGCGAACAAGGCAAGCCGCTGCAGGAACTGCGGCCGGACAAGAAATGAGTGTCGGCGCTCCCGAATTCCGTGCCGCGCGCTGCGTGCGCTTCCGCTATCGCTACAGCGAATGCGCGCGCTGCCTGGATGCCTGTCCGCACCAGGCGATAGCGCTGTCCGATACCGGTGCGTCCATCGATGCCAACCTATGCCGCAACTGCGCGCTGTGCGTTTCCGCCTGCCGCACCGGCGCCTTCGCCGCGGACGGCTTCAAGCCCATCGACATGCTGCGCCAGGCGATCAAGACCGAGCGCTTCAGCATCGCCTGCGCACCCTCGGGCCATGCGGCGGATGCCGTCGTGCCCTGCCTCGGCACGCTCGATGCCTCGCTGCTGGCCTATCTGGAAAAGCGCCGCCTGCCGACCACCTTGCTCGGCGCCTCGCTATGCGCCGATTGCGCCCACGGCGCCAAGGGCGCGGCGCAACTGGCGGCGAACCTCGAAGCCGTGGCCGAGTTGCGCGCCGCTGCCGCGCCGGATGAATGGTTGCCGATCGACGTCGTCGAAGACGCCCCGGCGCTCGCCGCGGAAAAGCCGCGCTTCGCCTCCGCCCGCCGCCACCTGTTCCGCCGCCTGTTCGGCCGCGGCGTCGATGAGGTCGCCGCCGCCGTGGAACAAAGGCCGGCCGCCCAGCCGGCGCCCGACAAAGCCATCCGCGCCGGCGCCTATGCGCTGACCGAACAGCGCGAGCTGTTGCAGATCGTCGCCGGGCGCAAGGAGGGCGAGCCCTTTCGCGTCGCCATCCACGAGGCCCTGCCGGCGCTCGACATCACCATCAGCCCCGGCTGCACGGTCTGCGAAGCCTGTTTCCGCGTCTGCCCCACCGGCGCGATTTCGATTACCGAAAACCCCGGCGACTGGGCGCTGCTGTTCCAGCGCGACCGCTGCGTCGGCTGCGCGGCCTGCCTCGAAGTCTGCCAGCCGCGCGTGCTCGATGCCGCCGCCGCATTCGATCTGAGCCCCGATCAGCCGCCGCGCACCCTGATCAGCCTGGCCAAGCAGCGCTGCGACCGCTGCGACCGCTTCTTTGTCTCGCCGCGCCCGGAAAAAACCTGCCGGGTCTGCAGCGACGATCAGGATGCCTTCACCGCGATCTACGGCGGCTAGCGCCATGTTCAGCCGGACACGGGCGGATGGTCTTGATGGTCTTGTAGGGCCGACTTCAGTCGGCCAGGGGTGGATTGGCGCTGTAGGGCCGGCTTCAGCCGGCCAAGGGTGGATGGCGGACTGAAGTCCGCCCTACAAGTCCGCCCTACAATGAACCCGAAGGAGAATCGCACATGGAATGGGAATTCACGCCGCAGGAAGTGGTCAAGGGCCAGATCGGCTACAGCCTCGCCGACTTTCGCCAGGGCCTGGCCGAGGAGGTGCGGCAAAACGTCGCCGGCGACGCCGACGTGTTCACCCGCAGCTTCCACCTGCTCTACGACCTCTGCTACGCGCTGGCCACCAGCAAGGATCTGGAGGCGCATCTGACGGCCTATGCCTACGATCCGCCGACGGTGCAGTTCCTGCGCGAGCTGGCGCCGGTCATGAGCCCCAATGTCGACATGCTCGGCGCGATCCTGCAGCGCCAGATCATGGATCGCATCGAGGCCGGCATGGCCCTGGAAAACGCCGTCAGCGAGGTCGCCGACTGGCACCGCCAGGCCGTCGCCGAGCAGGCGCCGCTGGCCCACTGAGGCAGTTCGCCGGGCTTACTTCAGCGCGTTGCCGACCACCTCGGCGACGTCCCGCGCCAGATCGGCGCAGGCCTGGATGCGTTCCAGCGCGGCACGCGCATGAGCCTGCCGTTCTGCGTCGAACTGGCGCCAGCGGTCGAAGGCGCGGGCGATGCGCGAGGCAACCTGCGGGTTGATGGCCTGCAACTCGACGATCGCATCGGCCGCCAGCCGATAGCCGGAACCGTCGGCGGCATGGAACTGGCGCGGATTGGCGGCACAGAAGGCGCGCAGCAGCGCGTACACCTTGTTCGGATTCCTGATGTCGAAAGCCGGGTGCTGCATCAGTTCGCGCACGCGCGCCGCGGTGCCGGGCAGGCGCGAGGTGGCGTGCACCTGCAGCCACTTGTCGACCACCAGAGCCTCGCCCTTCCATTTGTCGTAGAAGGTCGCCAGCGCCGCGTCGCGCTCGGGCAGGTCGAGGTTGGCCAGGGTGCCCAGCGCGGCGATCACGTCGGTCATGTTGCCGGCGCCGGCGCACTGCGCCGCCAGCCGCGGCACCACGGCGGCCCTGAGGTAGGCCTCCGGGCTTTCGGCGAGATAGCCGAGCACCAGGTTGCGCAGCGCGCGGCGGCCGACCTGGACGCCGTCGGGGGCGTAGGCGGCCTCGGCCAGCAATTGCGCCAGCGCTTGCCACACGGCCTCGAACTTGTCGCGCAGCCGCGCCGCGAGATGGCGGCGCAATTCGAGGCGGGCGAGGTGGATGGCGTCGGGGTCGATGAGCTGGCCGCGGCCGGCGACTTCCTCGGCCAGCACCTGTTCGGCAGGCAGCACCAGGGCCTCGGCGGCGAGCGCGGCGTCCTGGTGTTTACCCAAACCCAGGCCCGCGTCGAGCACGCGGTCCACGGCGGCGACGAAGGCCTCGGGTATCCATGCCGTGCCGCGGCCGCCTGCGGCGATGCCGGCCAGCAGCACGCGCGTGGCGAGGCGCTGGCCGGCTTCCCAGCGGTTGAAGGCATCGGAGTCGTGCGCCATCAGGTGGGCCAGTTCGGCGTCGCTCTGCTCGAAGTCGAGATGCACCGGCGCCGAGTAGTCGCGCAGCAGCGACGCCACGGGCAGGTCGGGAATGTCCTCAAAGACGAAGCTTTGCGTGGCCTCGGTCAGCGACAGCACACGGGTAGTGTCGGCCAGCGCATCGCTGCCGTCGGGCAGCACCAGGCCGACGGCGACCGGGATGTGCAGCGGGCCGTCGTCGACGGCGAGACCGGCCTCCTGCAGTTTCTGCTCGTAGGCGGTGGGGGTCAGCGACTGCGTCAGCGTCAGCGTGTAGCGTTTGGCCGCCGCGTCGTAAGTGCCGCAAGCCTGCAGCCGCGGCGTGCCGGCGCGCGCGTACCAGCGGCGGAACTGGCCGAGGTCGACCTGCGATGCATCCTGCATTGCGGCGACGAAATCCTCGCAGGTCACGGCCTGGCCGTCGTGGCGCTGGAAGTAGAGATCCATGCCGCGGCGGAAGGCCTCGCGGCCGATCAGGGTGTGGATCATGCGCACCACCTCGGCGCCTTTTTCATAGACCGTGGCGGTGTAGAAATTGTTGATCTCGGCGTAGGAGGCCGGGCGGATCGGATGCGCCATGGGGCCGGCGTCCTCGGGGAACTGGGCCACGCGCAACTGGCGCACTTCCTGGATGCGGGTCACGGCGCGCGAATGCACGTCGGCGCCGAATTCCTGGTCGCGAAAGACCGTGAGGCCTTCCTTCAGCGAGAGCTGGAACCAGTCGCGGCAGGTGACGCGATTGCCGGTCCAGTTGTGGAAATATTCGTGGGCGACGACGCGGTCGATGCCCTGGTAATCGCCGTCGGTGGCCGTGTCCGGGCGCGCCAGCACGTACTTGGTGTTGAAGATGTTGAGGCCCTTGTTCTCCATCGCGCCCATGTTGAAGTCGCCCACCGCGACGATCATGTAGTGGTCGAGATCCATCTCCAGGCCGAAGCGCCGCTCGTCCCAGGCCATGGCCTTCTTCAGTGCGGCGATGGCGTGGCCGCACTGGTCGAGCTTGCCGGGTTCGACATACACCGCAAGGCGCACCGCGCGGCCGGATTTGGTGAGGAAGAGATCCTCCCGCACGTCGAGCCGGGCGGCGACCAGGGCGAACAGATAGGCCGGCTTGGCGTAGGGATCTTCCCAGCGCGCCCAGTGGCGCTTGTCGTCGCCGGCGGCATCGCCCGCAGCTTCGCCCCTGGCGACCAGATTGCCGTTGGACAGCAGTTGCGGGAAGCGCTCGCGGTCGGCCTCGATGGTGCAGGTGAAGCGCGCCATCACGTCGGGCCGGTCGGGAAAGAAGGTGATGCGGCGAAAGCCCTGTGCCTCGCACTGCGTGAAGTAGCCGTCCTTCGAGCGGTAGAGGCCGGAGAGCTGGGTGTTGTTGTCGGGCTCGATGCGCACCAGGGTTTCCAGCGTGAAGCTGTCGGGCAGCGCCGCCCCCTCGACGCCGCGGATGGTCAGGCGGTCATCGTCCAGGCTGTAGCGCGAGGGCGTCAGCGCCGCACCGCCAACGCCAACTTCCTGCAGCGCCAGTTCCTCGCCGTCGAGCACCAGATCGGCGCCCGCATCGACTGCGGCGGGATTGCGCCGGCACGCCAGCTTGCTGCGCACTTCGGCATGGCCGTCGCGGATGGCGACATGCAGGTCGACGCGGTCGATCAGCCAGGCCGGCGCGGCATAGTCCTTGAGGTAGATGGCGTGGGGAGTTTCGGTGCGCATATTGTTTTGCGTGCTCTATTGTCAGGACGAACCATGGGTTTAGGGCAGCAGTATTTTCGGGAAAGGCGTTCCAGGTCAAGCGGCATCTTCGGCGGCAAGGAATCGCAATAGCGTCAGACAGTTGCTGTCGGCCTGCTCTTGACCCATGGCGTCCATTAATGCTACCCGCCAATTACGTTCACGTTCGCCTGTGTTGCAGGTGATCGCCGTATCGCCACGGCAGGCTCTAACAGAGAAGCAGCATAGAGCCGGCCTTTATGATTGGCAGCTTGGTCTTGCCGGGCTGTCAATTGGTCTGCCTGAACTCACGGACTCCAGCGAACAAGCTGTGCGCAGCGGAATTGAATAGTTCCCACCCTTCTGCACGAACCCGAGCCGCCGCAGAAACCGGTCCGATTTTGCCATGCGCACACCCGATTCGATTGGAATCGTGACTTCCACCGCTCCACGCTTTCCCGCCCAAGTGCAAAAGGCCCGGATGAGGCGCAATGCGGCCGCACTGCCCCTAAAATCAGGATCGACCCAGAGCAGGACCGAATTTGCCGACTTGCTGTGCGTAAAGAAATACTCCTCCATTGATCCGATGAACATACCGATCAGCCGCCCATCGCCGCTTTCTGCCAGCAGGCAAAGGTGCGAACCACGGGATTCCTGCATGGCGATCAGGGCAGTCAGTCCCGCCAGCAGCTTCAGTTCGTCATAAGGGAAACGGTTGTAGCGGCTCGCCCCATGGGCGAGCCGCCCGACCGCGATCATGTCCAGCACGTCGGCCGGGGTGGCGGGAAACAGCTTCACTGCCAGTTTGCCGCAATAGTCGTCGCCAGCGCATCCTGGTAGCTTTGCGGCAACGTAGTCTGGCCTGCGGCCGGCGGACTGAAGGCCGCCATCGCCTGGACCAGATTCTCGACGCGCGCATCGGTGAGCAGCTTACCGGTGGACGTCTTGAACTGCTCGACATGATAGTCGGACGCATTGAAGTACCAGTACTGAATCGTCAGCTTGTCGGAAGTGCCAATGATGCTGACTTCAAGATCGTTACCGACATGGCGGAACCAAAGCTGGTCCGCGGCAATACCATCCGCAAATGACACAAGGTCAGTGTTGCCGACTGTCTTGTCAAGGTCATGGATTCTGTCGGCTTGATAACCGCGCGCGAACAGGTACGTGTCGTTCCCAAGTCCTCCAACGAGGAGGTCTGCACTCGCACCGCCATCCAGAACATTGGCTTGGCTATTTCCCTGTAGCCAATTTGAGCTGGCATTACCGGTACCATTGATTGCAGAGTTCCCCGTTAGGTCTAGCCTCTCGACGTCCGGAATCAAGGCATAACTGACTGTAGAGTACACCCTGTCGTAACCAGCGCCGAGATTTTCGATTACCACGTCGCCACTGTTGTCGACGTAATAGATGTCGTCGCCGAACCCGCCCGCCATGGTGTCCGCGCCAGCCCCTCCGTTCAGCGTATCGTTGCCCGCGTCGCCGGTCAGCCTGGTGGCGGCACCGTTACCGATCAGGATGTTGTTCAGGGCATTGCCGGTGCCGTCGATGGCGGCAGTTCCGGTCAGGGTCAGGTTCTCGACGTTGCTGCCCAGCGTGTAGCTGTTCGACGAGTACACCCAATCCGCCCCTTCGCCGACCTTCTCGACCACGACGTCGGCACCGTCTATATCCATATATTGGTCATTCCCAGCGCCGCCGGTAAGCGTATTTGCGGCGCTGTTCCCAGCCAGGTAATTGGCCAACGAATTACCTGTGCCGTCGATGGCCGATGTTCCGGTCAACATAAGGCACTCGACATTGATACCTAACGAATAAGTAATCGAAGACTTCACTATGTCCCAACCTGCGTTAGCGTTCTCGATTACCATGTCACCGATGTTGTCGATAACGTAAGTGTCATTGCCGATTCCACCGCTGAGCGCGTTCGCCCCGCTGTTGCCTGTCAGTGAATTGGCCAGAGAATTGCCGGTGCCATTGATGTCGGAAGTTCCTGTCAACGTAAGGTTCTCGACATTGGCGCCCAAGGTGTAGGCAATTGATGACTGCACCGTGTCCGTTCCCGCGTTGGCGTTCTCGGTTACGACATCACCAGAGTCATCGACCACAAAGCGGTCATCTCCCACCCCACCGATCATGGTATCCACGCCAGTGCCGCCGTCCAGTGTGTCGTTGCCAGCACCGCCATCGAGTGTGTCGTTTCCGTCAAGGCCGAGCAAAGTATCGGAATATGCAGTACCAATCAGGCTGTCGTTGTTGGCCGTTCCGGCTTGATAGCCTGTTACAACAGCAGTGGGAGAACTCGCTATCGACTCTGTCGTCCCATGACCGTCGGTATAGCCGGCGTTCACTCGCACCAACTGGCCGACTTGCGCTTGGGTGAGCGTGAAGGTATTCGACGTGGCGCCAGCAATCGCCGCCCAAGCGCTTCCGTCGGTCGAGGATTGCCACTGATAGCTGACGGTACCCAGACCGTCGGCATCGGCCAGCGTGTTGCTGGCGGTCAGGGTTTGGCCCTGGATCGCCGTGCCGCCAACGCCAACTATTCCCGTCGGCGCGAAATTCACCTTCTGCCGAATATCGGATGCCTGCCAAACCGTGTTTGTATCACCCGCGAATACGATGCCTTCCACCGCATACTGGCCCGGTATCGTCTCATCGAAGGTAACGCTGTCGGTAGCCGAAACAGTAAGCGTCACCTGGAAACCCGTGCGGCTTGCGGTCACGCCAGACGCCACAATGCCAGCCCCAAAAACCAATTGATCGGTACCGCCGGTGTCGACGATGGTGTCTGTCCCGCCGCCAACCGAGAACTTATAAGTGTCATCGCCCGCGCCGCCGATCAAGGTATCGGCCCCGCCACCACCGTCCAGCGTGTCGTTGCCGACTTCACCATCCAGCACGTTGGCATTCCAGTTTCCGGTGAGCGTGTTGTCGAGGCTGTTGCCCGTGCCGTTGATCGCACCGCCCCCCGTCAGCGTGATGTTTTCGAGGTTGGCGCCCAGCGTGTAGCCGATGGACGAAAGCACGGAATCAACACCCTCGCCTGCGTTTTCGGTCACCGTGTCGCCGGCGTTGTCGACTACATAGCTATCGTCGCCCGTACCGCCGGCCAGCGCATCCGCACCCGCGCCGCCGTCCAGGGTATCGTTGCCGGCGCCGCCGGAAAGCGCATTGACGCCGGCATTGCCGACCAGCCGGTTGTCCGCGGCGTTGCCAGTGACATTCAAGTTTGCAGTGCCGGCAAGCACCACACTTTCCAGATCCGGACTTGCGGAAAGATCGAAGCTGACCGATGCCACCACCGTATCGCTGCCCTCGCCCGCAAGCTCCGTCACCACGTCGCCGGCAGTGTCGACCACGTAGGTATCGTCGCCCGTACCGCCGATCAGCGTATCCGCTCCCACACCTCCATCGAGCATGTCGTTGCCGGCGCCGCCCGTCAGCAAGTTTGCCGCACTGTTTCCGGAAAGCCAATTGTCCAGCGTGTTGCCGGTACCGCTGATGGCGCCGGTGGCGAGCACCAAGTTCTCCACATCGGCGCCGAGCGTGTAATTGACCGTCGAGTACACCGTGTCGATACCCTCGCTGACGTTCTCCATGACAACATCGCCGACGTTGTCCACCAAGTAGGTATCGTCGCCCGCGCCGCCGGCCATCGTGTCGACGCCTGCGGCCCCATCGAGAATGTTGTCGCCGGCGTTGCCCGTCAGCGTATTGACCAGATCATTCCCGGTGGCGTTGATCGAATCGGTGCCGGTCAGTGTCAGGTTCTCGATGTTATTGCCCAGCGTGTAAGAAACCGACGACAGCACGGCATCCCTACCCTCGCCTGCGTACTCGACCACCGCATCGGCCTGACTATCGACGACATAAGTGTCGTCACCCGCACCTCCCAGCAGTGCATCGACGCCGCCCTTGCCGTCGAGTACGTTGTTGGCGGCATTGCCGACGATGCGGTTCGCCGCGTCGTTGCCTGTGCCGTTGGTGGCCGTACCCGTGAGGACGAGGTTCTCGACATTCGCCGCAAGGGTGTAGTTGACGCCGGACTTGATCGTATCGAAACCGCCGTCGGGCAACTCGATTACCGTGTCGCCGGCGTTGTCGACGAGGTAGGTGTCGTCGCCGGTGCGGCCGGTCATGGCGTCGGCGCCGGCGCCGCCATCTAGGGTGTTGCCACCGGCATCGCCTGGAAGTTGGTCATTTCCGGCACCGCCTAAAACCAGCCCAAACGCTGCAGCAAACTTGAAGTTGCCGGCATTCAGTTCGCCAGCCACACCGGCGAGATTCACATAAATCGTATCGGAACCGTTACTCGCCGAGATTGTGGTTACCTGTATGCCGCCGAGCGTCTGGCTGCTGATACTCAGGTCCGACATTCCTCTGATCCAAGTGTAATCACTCAGATCAATGGCTTCGCCAGCCTCGCCCGCATTGAAGTCGGCAATCAGGTTGGACGCAGCCACGATTCCTTCTGACAGGAAAACCCCTGGAGTACCGCCCCCTCCCGTTACGACTCTGAAAACATCAGCCCCCGCACCCCCTACGCGAGTTCCGTAAAACCCAGACGTCGCTGTCGATATCTCTCCGATATCGCCATCCAGCAATAGCGTGTCATTCCCGGCACCGCCTTCCAGATAATCTGCTTCAGTACCACCTATCAATTCATCATTGCCGTCATCCCCATAAATGGCGTCTCGACCGGCGTCGCCGCGGAGGTAGTCATTGCCGGCTCCACCGAAAATGACATCGTCTCCCGCCCCACCAGCCACGAAGTCGGCAAATCCTCCCGATTCCAGCCAGTCGCTCCCTGATCCCCCATCGACCCAATCGGCCCCCTCGACTGGCGCCAGATAGTCGGCATAAATCAGATCATCCCCATTGCCGCCATCTAGAACACTGTTGGCGCCCGAATGCTTATTGAGGCTTCCGTAATACATGACATCACCACAGGGTAGCCTGCATCCAGCAAG
>NZ_JASJPC010000022.1:0-34217 GCF_031426875.1 Sulfuritalea sp. | reverse complement strand
TGTCAGTCATGGCTTACAGCGATTCCACCTTCAATTTAACCGGACAGCAGTGATTTTTGCTTCTTGCTCATTTAGCGGTCGGTTTCCTTGTGACAGGTGCTTTAGCCGCCGAGTCGAACAACTCATCGTTGATGGGTGAGCGCAATCTATCGTTGTTCAGCAGCTTGAGGAGCAGTTCCACCGTTTCTGGTTCCACTATGATCTTGCCATTGACGATCTTGATATCCCATTTTTCCTTTGCGCTGACCGCAATGAGCCTCTTCATGTAGTCCGGCTGCTTGTAGTACCCAGCCTTGCGGATGGACGAAAGCTTGCGCAAGTGATGCAGATTGGTGCCAACGAATTCCCTGATGATGTCTACATCGCTAAAGATTTTGAGTTGTTCGAAATTGGAAAGCACCTCGTTGGCGTTTTCCTTCATCCCCTCACGGAAATTCATTGAGCGTTCGAAGCGTCGCTTATCTGCAATAAAGGTCGTACCCTCATAGACAAAGAAGTCGTAGTACGGGTAGATCATGAATACTTCTTTGTCCTCCACGTCCGTTAACTTATGGTTGATGAAGAACGTAACCCCCTTCGAATTCACTTTCTTCGGCTGCGTGTCCGCACTGATCGTCCGCCAGGCATACAGTCGCTCGTCGCCTTTCTCGAACATAAGGATATAGGCCCACGAGTTGAGCAACTCGCTGTAATTTGCGGCGTGGGGGTTGTCGAAGCCGTCATTTATTGCCGCCTCGACCTTTGCAAAGTCGGTAGCCTCGGCGGCAATGGTGAACAACGCATCGTCGCCATCGGCGTTGTTGTAGTCGTACTCGGCAACATGGAAATCCTTGCCTTGCAACTGTTGCTTCAGATACCCCCTGAAACGCTTTTGCAATTTCGCATCAATGTCGACCCGTAGCACTGTGTAGCGCGCCTCCCGCTGCACAACTTTTCTTTTGACCAGCCAGAAAGTAGCAGTCCACTGGCCGAAATCCACCGACTTGATCGTCTTGAGTTGTTTGGCATTCTTATTGCTCATCGACATCTCCTGTGGTTTCGGATTTTCCCTGCCTTGCTGCAATGTAGAGGTAATGGGAAAGTCTTTCCAAGCGGTAAGCCTTCCCTATAGCCAGTGGTTCGAGTGTTACGACCATTGCCTGTATCTCCTGTTCGCCACGTTTGAACGTACAGTCGATCAACATATATCCGGCAAGCGCAAGAACCGGATTGACGAACACCGTCTGTGTTCGGTAGGCCATGATGAACAATATCGCAAGGAAAATCCCCAGACTGATGATGGTCTGCCAGTCGCTCAAGTCGACACGCAAGAATGACAGCATATAGGGAACGGTATAGCCAAACATGTCACCGGACTTGTTGGAGGCTTTGGTGACGGTTACGTACAGGCCGCCATCAATGCCTTTGGCGGCTCGAAGAACCGCGATACTGCTCATGACGGCGACGAAAAGAAGCGCACCACTGATGACCGGATTTTGTGGCAACCATCCAGGATCAACCGGTGCGTAGTCCTTGATAACAAGGATCAGCATTAACGGCGAATAGGCGCTTAAGAAGAGTAGCAGCGATACCCAAGGGCGCAGCCTCAGGGAGGGATCACGCGAATTCATAGCTGCGGTTTGACGCTCAACTTGTAACTGTTCAGCCCGGCCTGACTTTTAATTGCGGCGAATTCGCCGTAATTAAAACCGGGGTTGCTGATGCGCTCCCAGATGCCCAGGAATTCCACGGTATTCCTGTTGCGCAGCCAATCGGAGATAAAAAATTCGCCGTCCTTGGCTTTCAGCATGTCGGTGAGGCAGATGTAGTCCTGCTCATGCCGGGTAGCGATGGCAATCTCGGTTCCCTGCACTGAGATAATGCGGCCTTTCATTCTTGCGGCTCCCTTTCGAACACGGCGGTGCGATTTTCATATGGCATCGCAAGCGTACCCGTGGCGAGGCTCACCAGGCGAGCCATTCGGTGGCCTGCCAAAAGTCGGCGCTGGCGAGACGGCGCGGCGTACGGCATCATCGGCAAAGCGCCCAGCGCAACACGAACAAGGGCCGCAGGGTGGTGGCTTGGTTCAGCTTGCCTTCGATGACCGCAATCAATTCCTCGCGCTGCTTGTCGACCTGATCCTGTGCATCGAACAGCGAGCGGCGCTTCTGGTTGCGCTGGGCTTCGAGGGCCTTGATCTGTTTCTGCCCGGCCAGCTTTTCCTCCAGCGTCAGGGCGGTCGTGGCCGCGCGGCGGGCCTCTTTGATCTGGCGGTCGATTTCCTTGATTTCCCGCTCCAGGCCGACTTTCAGATCGTCGGCCCAGCCGTCGAGCTTGTCGGCTTCGGCCTCGAAGAAACGGGCGTTGCGCTCGGATATGTTGCGCTGGATGACGGCTTGCCGACTTTGGGTCAATGTTTTGAGCGTTCCCTGAGCCCCACCCTCTCCCCAGTCCTCTCCCTGAAGCAGAGGGAGTGAAAGATCGAGAGGGGGCGAAGTTACCGGCAGCGTCAGTAGACGCTGCGCGACTTCGTCGTCCAATGTTTGGCCGTCATTGGTAACGGCTGAGAAGATCAAGTGATCTTCCGCCTGGTCAAGCGCTTCCACGCTGAAGAAAGAAAGAGCCAGCCAGCCGGTCTTGCCGATCAAGGGTTCAAGAGTCGTGACCTTGCCGTCATGCTGGCCGTAGTCGAAGCGGACTTCGGCCGGCGGCAGCTCGCGGTGCTTTGCCTGCGCGACGATGGCTTCGGCCAGTGGATGGTTGAGGCGGTAGAGATGGGCCTCGCCGGAGCGGCGCGGCAGTTCGTACAGGCCCAGCGGGATAGCGGCGGCTTGCTGCGGAAATGGGTTCGCCGTCAGGCGAAACGACGCATCCCCCAGAAATTCGGCCTGGCCGTCCAGTTCATGCCGCGTGAGCAGCATAAGCAGGCGTTCGTAGCGGTTGAGGTAGGCACGGGAGGCCTCGTCGCGCACCTTGAGTTTTTCGCGGACTTCGTCGTCGAAGTTTTCCAGCAGTTGCTGGCGTGTGCGCGTCATGGATTCGTTGATCTCCAGGCTCAGTTCGAGCTGGAGCTGGTTGAAGGCGGTGGCGATCTCCTCTGGCTTGCGGCAGTTCTGGTAGATGGCGGCGATGCGCTTCTCGAAATCGACGCCGGATTCGATGGCGCCCAGCACTTCGTCGCTGGCGCCGAAGACGCCTTCGAAGAGTTGGAACTTTTCCGACAGCAACTCGAAGACGCGCTGGTCGGCGGCATTCTTGCGGTTGAGGAAGTTCACTACCACTACGTCGTGCTTCTGGCCGTAGCGATGGCAGCGGCCGATGCGCTGCTCTATGCGCTGCGGGTTCCAGGGCAGGTCGTAATTCACCACCAGCGAGCAAAACTGGAGGTTGATGCCTTCTGCGCCCGCCTCGGTGGCGATCATGATTCGGCCCTGCTCGCGGAAGTAGTCGACCAGCGCCGAGCGCATGTCGGCCGAGCGCGAGCCGGTAACACGGTCGCTGCCCTGATGGCGCTCCAGCCACTGGTTATATATCTGCTTGGAGCCGTCGTCAGTATTCGAGCCATTGAACAGGACGATGCCCTCACGGAATGGGCTGTCCGCCAGCAGGCGAAGTAAGTAGCTCTGGGTGCGGCGTGATTCGGTGAAGATGATGGCTTTCTGTTCGGCGCCGATTTCCTTGGCCTTGGCGAAGGCGATACCCAGCGCCTTGAGCAGGGCCTTGCCCTTGGCATTGTGCTGGATGGAGGTGGCCAATTGGGCGAAGGCGTCAAGGTCGGCGATTTCCTGCTCAAGCGCCCGGCGGTCGTCGTCGGTAAGACGTTCAACCGGTTCGTCGTCCGTCCATTCCTCTGCAATTTCGTCGAGCGCTTCGTAGTCCTGATCCAGTTCGTCTTCCAGCGATTCGGCAGGCTCCTGCTTGCGGAGCTTGGCCTTGAGCCGGTTGGAAATCGACGTCAGAGCGCCGGCAATGGCGAAGGTGGATGAGGCCAGGAGCTTCCTCAGCACCAGCGTCATCAGGCTGCGCTGACCGGCCGGCAGCGCCTGAAGATTGTCCCGTTGCAGGTATTCGGAGACGAGATGGTAGAGCCGGTCTTCGCTTTCCTCCGGGGTGAACTCCTCGACCAGCGGCAAGCGCTTGGTGTAGGGAATGTAGGCCGTGACCTGCCGGCGCAGGGTGCGATGGCAGACGGGCTTGAGGCGCGCCTTAAGCGTCTCGAATACCTGCTCCTGATTAAGATTGGCGAATTGTTCGCGGAAGCTTTTCAGGTCGCCGAAGGTGTGTTCGTCGATGAAGCTGACTAGCCCGAACAGCTCCAGCAGCGAATTCTGCAAAGGCGTCGCCGTGAGCAGCAGCTTGTGCTTACCGGCCAATGCCAATTTAAGCGTGTTGGCGATGACGTTCGACGGTTTGTAGACGTTGCGCAGCCGATGCGCCTCGTCGATCACCACCAGATCCCACGGCACGGCCTGAACGTCGCCGGCCTTGCTCTTGGCGAACTGGTAGGAACAGATAACGATTTCGGGCGCTTCAAAAGGGCGGAATTGGCCTTGCCTGATCGCAGCGTTATAGGGCTTGGCTTCAAGAATCCGGCAGGGCAGGAAGAATTTTTCGGCCAGCTCCTGAAACCACTGTTTGCGCAGGTTCGACGGCGTAATGACCAGAATGCGCCGCTTGCGCTCGGCCCACTTCTGCGATAGCACGAGGCCCGCCTCGATCGTCTTGCCCAGGCCCACCTCGTCCGCCAGCAGCGCCCCTTTGGATAGGGGTGAGTTGAATGCAAACAGAGCCGCATCGACTTGATGCGGATTCAGGTCCACCTGTGCATCCACGAGCGCGCCAGTCAGTTTCTCGACACTATCCGGCGGGCAGCGTCGCGTCAGCTCGTAGGCGAAATATTTTGTGTGGTAGACGGAGATCACAGGTCGGGAGTTATTGGTATTTAGGTAATTGTCCTGCAACGTACAGGAAAGTCCAAGACAATCTCGACGGATAGCCCGTGCGCATGAAAGAAGGACTCCATGACCCACCAATACTTACCCCGCGACTGCCGGTGAATGCCCAATGTCCTGATCGCGTATGACTGGTAACCGTTCCATACTTGCCTTTGGCGCCCTCGAGTACCACCGACCGAATTGGCCGAATTGCCGCCGTATCGCCAGCGCCAACTTTCAACATTGTGCAGAGCGGCCGTGCTGAGCTATCGAGAGTCATACCCACTCCCAGGCGAGCGCAAGTGATCGAGCGGGGTGCGGACGTCCGCCGCGCATTGCGGCGGAGAGCTTCGCTCGGCTGAACCCCATGCGCCTTGCCGCGCCTTCCTGCCAAGCCCGCGCCGGCGAAGAAGTTTCCACTCGCCCGCATCCTTTTACCGCCGCATTCGTCTCCTGACTGAAGAGGGAGTTTTTCCCCCTTGTCCTCACTCCGGAGACCCCTGCATGCAAGCCCTTGCCATTCAACTCAAACGCTGGCCCGGCCGGCAGCCATTTCTGTTCCTGGCGCTGGCGGCGCTGCTCTGGTTCGCGCTCTACCTGGCGCTGATGCCCGTGTCCGAGGCGCTGGTTGCGGCGCTGCCGGTGGCGCGCGACAGCCATCTGGGCGGCGCGCTGCAGTTCTTCTTCTACGACACGCCCAAGGTGCTCTTGCTGCTGACCGGCGTCGTCTTCGTCATGGGCATCGTGCACACCTTCGTTTCGCCCGAGCGCACGCGCGCGATGCTTTCCGGCCGCCGCCTCGGAGCAGGCAATGTGATGGCCGCATCGCTTGGCATCGTCACGCCCTTCTGCTCCTGCTCGGCTGTGCCGCTGTTCATCGGCTTCCTGCAGGCCGGCGTGCCGCTGGGGATCACGTTTTCCTTCCTGATCTCGGCGCCGATGGTCAATGAAGTCGCGCTGGCCCTGCTGTTCGGCATGTTCGGCTGGAAGGTCGCCTTGCTCTACCTGGTCATGGGCCTGCTGGTCGCCATCGTCGCCGGCCTGGTGATCGGCAAGCTCGGCATGGAGCGCCACCTGGAAGACTGGGTGCGTGCGATGCAGAACAGCCAGCCCGTCAATGGTGCCGACATCCCCGCGCTGTCCTGGGGCGAGCGCATCGACAGCGGTTTCTCGCACGTACGGCAGATCGTCGGCAAGGTCTGGCCCTACATCCTGGCCGGCATCGCGCTCGGCGCCGGCATCCACGGTTACGTGCCCGAAGACTTCATGGCCTCGATCATGGGCCGGGATGCGCCCTGGTGGTCGGTGCCCGCGGCGGTCGCGATCGGCGTGCCGATGTACACCAACGCCGCCGGCATCATCCCCATCGTCGAGGCGCTGATGGGCAAGGGCGCGGCGCTGGGCACGGTGCTGGCCTTCATGATGAGCGTGATCGCGCTCTCGGCCCCCGAGATCGTGATCCTGCGCAAGGTGCTGAAGCCGCGACTGATCGCCACCTTCGTCGGCGTGGTGGCGGCCGGCATCCTGCTGGTCGGCTACGTATTCAACGCGGTGCTGTGAGCGGGGCGGCGCAGTACTCGTTCGGCACCGGGAAATTTCGCCTTCTACCCCTTTCCCGGTATGGCAAATGATTGCATCCGTTTGTGCGCCGTCTACCATGAAGGAATGCAGGACCGGTTCATCGTTCACTACGACTCAGGGAGACATCATGAAAATCGCAAACCAACTGCGCCACGGCGCAATCGCTCGTGCCTTGCTGGTCATGATTGGCGCCACCGCCACGGCAGCCCTTGCCGCGGACAAGCTGGTCGATATAGGCAAGTTCGAGTACGAAGGCTCCTGCGCCGTTTGCCATGGCGCGACGGGCAAGGGTAACGGAAGCTTCATGGGGCAACTGACGACCAAAATTCCCGATCTCACCGTGCTGGCGAAAAACAACGGCGGCGTGTTCCCCTTCGACCGCGTGTATCAGGTGATCGACGGCCGGGGAGAACTGAAGGCGCACGGCCCGCGCGAAATGCCGATCTGGGGCCGCAGCTTCAGCCTGCAAAGTTCCGCATTCTTCGAGAGCTACCCGGCGCACGATCGCGAGTCTTCCGCGCGCAGCCGCATCCTGGCCTTGACCGAGTATCTGTATCGCCTGCAGGCGAAGTGATCGGCATTGCGGCTGTCGCCTGAATGAGAACGCTCCCCGGCCTCTTTGCTCTGCTGGGCGCGTGCCTCGCGCTGCTGGCGCCCTCCGCCGCCCGCGCCGAAGACCCGTGGATCGTCACGGGCGCCGACGGCACGCCGCAGGTGCAGCTCTATTTCTTCTGGTCGCTGAGCTGTCCGCATTGCACCGCCGCCCATCCCTACATCGAGGCCATTCCGCAGGCGCGGCCCTGGGTCAGGCTGCATGCGCTGGAACTCACCCGTCATCCGGAGAACGTCGAGCGCTTCGATCGCATGGCGCGCGATCTCGGCGAAGTGGCGGCCAGCGTTCCGGCGTGGCTGTTCTGCGGCGAAATGCATGTCGGCTGGGCCGACGACGCGACCACCGGTGCCATGCTGCGCCAGCGCCTCGACGAATGCCGCGCGCGCGCCGCCGAGGGCGCCATGGTCAATGCGCCGGCCACCGCCCCGCCGCCGGCCGCCACCATCGATCTGCCGCTGCTCGGCGCGCTGGACCCCGCCCGCCTCTCGCTGCCGGTGCTGACCCTGGTGCTGGCCGGGCTCGACGCCTTCAACCCCTGCGCCTTCTTCGTCCTGCTGTTCCTGCTGTCGATGATGGCGCACCAAAAGAATCGTGCGCGCATGCTGGCGATCGGCGGCGTCTTCGTCGTGATCTCCGGCCTCATGTACTTCGCCTTCATGGCGGCCTGGCTCAGCGTGTTCCAGCTTTTCGGCCATCTCGCCTGGGTGACGGTCGCCGCCGGCGCGCTGGCGGTCTTCGTTGGCGCGGTCAACGTCAAGGATTATTTCTGGTTCGAACGGGGGCTCACGCTGTCGATTCCCGAATCGAAAAAGCCTGACATCTTCCGCCGCACGCGCAACATCCTCGGCGCCGAAAACCTGCCGGCGATGATCGCCGCCACGGCCTTCCTGGCCATCGCCGCGAACTTCTACGAGCTGCTGTGCACGGCCGGCTTCCCCATGGTCTATACGCGCCTGCTGACCCTGGCCGATTTGTCGCCGGCCGCCCGCTACGGCTATCTGGCCGCCTACAACCTGATCTACGTGCTGCCGCTGGCGGCCATCGTCGCCGTGTTCGCCGGCAGCCTCGGCGCGCGCAAACTCAGCGAGCGCGAAGGCCGCCTGCTCAAGCTGATGTCGGGCGTGATGATGCTGGAACTGGGCGCCCTGCTGCTGCTGGCGCCGGAGCGCGTGAGCCAGGTCGGCATCGCCTTCGGCCTGCTGGCCGCGGCGGTCGGCATGACTTACCTTGCCGCGAGATTCGGCCGCGCAGACTGAATCTCGCCTGCATCCTTTCGCGCGCTGCTTCGTCTTCTTTTATGCAAGCGCCCGGCCTTACCGGCCGGCGCGCCAACAATCGCACGGGAGTCATTCAAATGCTGAACATCAAGGTCCTCGGCACCGGCTGTGCCAACTGCAAGACCACGCTCAAGCTGATCGAGGAGGCCGCGCGCGCCAGGGGCGTGGCGTTCCAGCTCGACAAGGTGGAGGAGATCAGGGACATCATGGGCTATGGCGTGATGAGCACGCCGGGTGTGGTGATCGACGGCAAAGTGGTGCATGCCGGCGGCGTGCCCAGCCGCGACAAGATCGAGCAGTGGCTGGCCGGTGCGGGGTGAACGGGTGACCCCGCTGTGGGGCGTTGCAGGGCCTTGTGGGGTTTTGTAGGGCCGACTTCAGTCGGCCAGGGATGGATGGCCTTGTAGGGCCGACTTTAGTCGGCCAAGGGTGGATGGCGGACTGAAGTCCGCCCTACAGCCGCCCTACAGCTGCCCTACAGCCGCCCTACGGTCCGGCTTCAGCGCGGCAACACCAGCGCGGCGCGCAGGCCGCCGCCGGCGCGGTTCTCCAGCACCAGCCGGCCGCCATGCAGCAGGGCCGCGTCGCGCGCGATGCTGAGGCCGAGCCCGACGCCGCCTGTCTCGCGGCTGCGCGAGGCTTCGAGCCGCACATAGGGTTCGACCACGCGCGCCAGGTCGGCCTCGGCGATGCCGGGGCCCTTATCCTCGACGCATAGGCGCAATTCCACGGCGCTGTCCTCGATCACGATATGCGCCGACTGGCCGTACTTCACCGCGTTGTCGATCAGGTTGCCGAGCGCGCGCTTGAGCTGCGACAGCCGGCCGAGGTAGGGCGCGACAGTCTTGCCGGCCAGCGTCACCGGATGCCCGAGCGCCTGTGCGTCGGCCACCAGGCTGGCCAGCAGCGCTTCCATGTCGATCGACTGGAGCGCCTCGTTTTCGCGCAGGCCGCGCAGGTAGTCGAGCGTCGATTCGACCATGGCCTGCATGTCGTCGATGTCGGCGTTGATCTGCGCGCGCAGGGTTTCGTCGTCGACCAGTTCGGCGCGCAGCCGCATGCGGGTCAGCGGCGTGCGCAGGTCGTGCGAGACGGCGGCGAGCGCGCGGCCGCGCTCGGCGATCAGGCGGCGCAGGCGGTCCTGCATGCGGTTGAAGGCTTCCGCCGCGCGCCGCGTTTCGGCCGGCCCGGTTTCGGGCAGCGGCGGCGATTCGAGGTCGCCGCCGAAGGCGTCGGCCGCTTCGGCCAGGCGCTGCAGGGGGCGCGTCACCAGGCGCACCGCCACCAGCGACACCGCGATCACCGCCGCCAGCGTGATCAGCAGGTGGGTGGCGAAGCGGCTCGGCAGGACCGGTATCTGGCCGTGGAACTGCTGCATGATCATCGCGCGCTCGCCCATGTGCAGCCACATGCTGGCGAACTGGGCCGCGAGCAGGCCGACCACCAGGATCAGCGTCAGGCGGCCGAACAGCGACGCAGGCATTAAACGCGGCATCAGTCGCACGATGCGCGCCCCTCGACGCTGGCCGCCAGCACATAGCCTTCGCCGCGCACGGTCTGGATCAGTTGCGGCTCGCGGCCTTCGTCGCGCAGGCGCTGGCGCAGGCGGCTGACCTGCACGTCGATGGCGCGGTCGTAGGGATCCGCCTCGCGGCCGTGGATCAGTTCCACCAACTGGTCGCGGTTGAGCACGCGGTTGGGATGTTCGAGCAGGATGCGCAGCAGCCGGTATTCGCCGCCGGACAGCGGCACCACCACGCCGTCAGGCGCCGTCAGCGCGCGCGTCGCGGTATCCAGGCGCCAGCCGGCGAAGGCCAGGCAGCGCTGCGATTCCGGGCGCAGGTTGGGCGGCAGGGCGCGGGTGCGGCGCAGGATGGCCTTGATGCGCGCCAGCAGTTCGCGCGGGCTGAAGGGCTTGACCAGATAGTCGTCGGCGCCCATTTCGATGCCGACGATGCGATCGGCCTCCTCGCCGCGCGCGGTGAGCATCAGCACCGGCATCGCGGAACGCGCGCGCAGGTCGCGGCACAGCGTCAGGCCGTCGGTGTCGGGCAGCATCAGGTCGAGCACCACGAGGTCGATCGCGTGCCGCTCCAGGCCCTGCCACATCTCGCGCCCGTCCTTCGCGGCGTAGGCCTCGAAGCCGTTCTTCGCCAGGTAATCGACCAGCAGGCGGCGGATTTCCGGGTCGTCGTCGACGATGAGAATGCGGTCCTTGTTATCCATGGCGGTCTTATAGCGCGTCCGAAAACACTTGGGTGCCGGCAATGTAACGCACTGTAACGGTCCATGGGTCCGCAACGCAGCGATGCAAAACGGCGCGCCGCAGCAAAGGCTTGCTTACATTCCGGACGTCAAATGGCATCCATGGGCGAACAAACTGGCGAAGGCCACGACGGACGCCCGATCGAGGGGCCGGAAACCTCCGGCCTCGATGTCACTCGCTACGGGAGATCAAAATGAGCACGATGAAAACCAAGTTTCGCAACGGTGCAATCGCTGTCGCCATCGCCGCCGGACTCGCCACCGCCTTTGTCGCCGTGGCCCATCCCGGCTTCGGCGGCTACGGCCCAGGCTACGGTCCAGGCTATGGCCCCGGCTACGGTCACGGCTATGGCCCCGGCATGATGGGCCGCGGCGGTCCCGGCATGATGATGGGCTGGGGCCACGGCCGCATGTTCGCCAGCAACGATACCGACATCGCCAGGTTCCAGCAGGAGCAGCTCGGCGAGCTCAAGTCCCAGCTCGGCATCACGGCCGAACAGCAGCCGGCATGGGACGCCTTCGCCGCCAAGGCCGCGGAACAGGCCAAGACCATGCAGGCCCTGCACAACGACACCAGCACCGCGACGATGCCGGAGCGCATGCAGCAGGGCCAGAAAGCCATGGGTTCGATGAGTGAATCCTTCACCAAGCTCTACGAGGTATTGACGCCGAAACAGCGCGAGCTGTTCGACCGTTCCTACGGTCCGATGTATCGGCGCGGGTGACCGGTCGCAGGCTTGCCGCGCCGCGCAAGCGCATGGCCGACCAAAAGCCAACGCCGCTCCGCAAGGGTGGCGTTGGCTTTTGCTGTGGGTGCCGTGTCGCCAGCACCAACTCTTGTCTGTGTAACTTTGGTCACATCGTTGCCGAAGCCGGGCGACTAGGATGGGCTTCGCTTTACCCACAACCCATTCGGAGACTTCCCCATGCACCTGTTTGCCAAGAAATCCGTCGCCCTGCTCGCCGGCGGTCTCATCGCCATTTCCCTGTCTGCCGCCAGTTTCGCTGCCGAAAAAACCTTGTATGACCGCCTTGGCGGCAAGGCAGCCCTGCAAGCCGTAGTCGGTGAACTATGGAACAACGTCGCCGCCGATGCGCGCATCAATGGCCGCTTCAAGCACACCAAGCCGGAAGCCTTCGGCGGCCAATTGGTCGAGTTCCTGTGTCAGGCCAGCGGCGGTCCCTGCCGGTACCAGGGCAAGGACATGAAATCCGCCCACACCGGCATGAAACTTACTGACGCCGAGTTCAACGCCCTGGCCGAAGACACGACCAAGGCGCTCAATAAGTTCAAGGTGCCCGCCAAGGAGCAGAGCGAAGTGATCGGCATGCTCGCCAGTCTCAAGGGCGACGTCGTCGGCCGCTGATGCAGAATAGGGCGACGGACCGCATGGTTCGTCGCCTTCCCGCAAATCATGAAACCATTTTCCATTGTTCCGCTGTTGGCATTTCTCTTCGCCACGACGGCCCATGCCCTGACCGATCGCGAGCATCTCGACAAGTGGTGTACGCAGGCTTCGTCCGTCGCCGCCGGACGTTGCATCGGTTACCTGCTGGCGGCCGAGGATGCGCTGTCGCATGACAGCATCGAGGGGGTGCGCGCCTGTCTGCCGCCCGCGATCGGCTTGTCGGAACAACACCGCATCGTGATCGATTGGCTCAAGGCCAATCCGCAGGCCCAATCACTGACCGCACTGGGGCTGGTAGCACGCGCCTATGCCGCGCATTACCCATGCGGCAAATGACCGGATCGCGCCGGCTTGCCTGGACCCTTGTCCTGGCGCTATCGGGATGTGCTTCGCTGTCTGCGCCGGAAGCTTTGACGACGGAATACGTCTGCGCCAACGGCTCGGGCTTTCGGCTCGAGACGGCAGGAGACGCCACTGCCATCGAAATCTCCGGCATGCGGTTTCGCCTGCGGGAGCAGCCCGGTATCGGGGGCGAGACAGATTACGTCTGCGACATGCTCAAGCTATCGCGCAACAGGGACACGATGCGTGTCGAAATGGACGGCAGGCCGTATCTGGACCAATGCCGATCGACGCGCTGATCAAATGATCGAAGTGCGCGGAGTGACGTGCCCGCATCTCTTCGAAGCCTCGCTTTGTAACGCAGCGTAACCAGGACTGCCCGCGCAACCGGGCGATGCAAATCTGTCGTCTCCGGCGCTGCATGGCCTGCATGGTTGGTGTCAAATTGCGCCATGTACTTTTGAAAGAGACGACATGAGCAAAATCTTCGCCTTTGGCGAACGCATGGACGAGTACGCGGTGCCCGTGCTCAACGAGCGCGAAGTGCGTGCCTCCGCCGGGATACTGTTCCTGTTCGCCATGCTCGCCTTCATGAACGCCTGGTTGGCCGGAAATTTCCGGCTCACCAAGATTTTCGTGATCGCCTTCCTGATCGATTTCACGATCCGCATTTTCGTCAATCCGAAATATTCGCCGACCATGATCCTCGGCCGCTTCGCGGTGCGGCACCAGGCGCCCGAGTATGTCGGCGCGCCGCAGAAGCGCTTTGCCTGGGCCATCGGTTTCGTGCTGGCTATCACCATGCTCTGGCTGATCGTGATCAACAACGTGATCGGCCCGATCAACCTGCTGGTCTGCGCCACCTGCCTGACGCTGATGTTCTTCGAGAGCGCCTTCGGCATCTGCCTCGGCTGCAAGATCTACAACCTGTTCGCGAAGCAGCAGGCGCAGCTATGCCCCGGCGGCACCTGCGAAGTCGACCAGCGCCAGGACAAGCAGAAGCTCGGACTGGCGCAAGTGGCCATCGTCGCGGTATTTCTCGGCGTGATCGGTTTCGTCGGCCAGCGTCTGCTGCCGTCGGCCCAGGCTGGCGCCGCTGCCGCGTCGGGCCCGTCTGCCGCTGCCACAGACGGCAAATGCACGCCGCCCGACTGGGCGGTCGCCATGGGTCACGCCGAAATGTGGAAGCTGCACAATAACTGCAAGTAAGGGAACGACAATGAACACACGCAGGAATTTCCTTGCCGCCATGGTCGCATCAGCCCTGGCGATGGCGGCCGGCGGTGCGCTGGCCGCGCCGCCGTCGGTGGAGATCGTGGCCATGCCGCACCCGCCGGTCAGGATGGCCCTGGCGCCGCTGCGCGAATGGCTGGCGGCACAGGGCGGCAAGCTGACGGTCAAGGAAATCGACATCGAAAGCCCGCTTGGAGAAAAGCGCCTCGCGGCCGCCGGCTTGTCCGGCCACATTCCGATCCTGATCCTGATCGACGGCAAGCACGTGTTCGTGCGCAAGGACGGCGGCAAGGTCGCCTTCGTCAATTTTCCCAACATTCCGGGCACGCCGCCCGGGGCGCGCGGCGAGTGGACCACGGCCGACGTGCAGACGGTACTGGCGGGGCGGATCAGGTAGCCTGCATCCATGTGCCGCTGAGCCCGTCAACCGCTATTGAAGAGCCGTATCGCCAACGCCAACTTTCGAAAGAAGCACCATGAGCTTGCTCTCCGCGCACAACGTGACAAAAACCTACCGCGTCGGCGACATCGACGTGCCGGCGATCAAGGGTGTCGATTTCGCCATCGAGCCGGCCTCTTTCGTGGCCTTCGTCGGCCCCTCGGGCAGCGGCAAGAGTACCTTGCTCAACATGATCGGCTGCCTCGACCATCCGACCAGCGGCACGCTGACGGTGCTCGACACCGACATCGCCACGCTTGATCGCCGTGCCGCCGCGCGCTTTCGCGGCGAGCACATCGGCTTCGTGTTCCAGGACTTCAACCTGATTCCGGTGCTGACCGTGTTCGAGAACGTCGAGTATCCCTTGCGCATGGTGCAGAAATGGCCGGCGGAGAAGCGCCGCGCCCAGGTGCTGCGCCTGCTCGACGCTGTCGGCATGAGCGATCAGGCCGACAAGCGTCCCGACCAGATCTCCGGCGGCCAGAAGCAGCGCGTCGCCGTGGCGCGCGCCCTGGTCAGCCAGCCCAAGCTGGTGCTGGCCGACGAGCCGACCGCCAACCTCGACCACGACACGGCCTACCGCATCCTCGAACTGATGAAGAAAATGCGCGACGAGTTCAGGACCACTTTCGTCTTTTCCACCCACGACCCGAAGATCATGGGCGAGGCCGAGGTGACCTTCACGCTCGAAGACGGCCGTCTGCAGGATGGAGGCAACCATGTTTAGCCCGACGACGGGCCGCCCCGAGTCGGGCGCAGCCAACAACCCGGAGCCGCCACAGGCGGCGAACATCCGTCACCCCCGCTCGGGCGGGGGCTGGGGGGTGGGGGCCTTCGACATTATCGGCATTGCCAGCCGCAACCTGCTGCGCTATCGCCGCCGCAGCCTGCTGACACTGCTGCTGATCGTCATCGGCATGGTCGCGGTGCTGCTCTTCATCGCCGTCGCCGGCTCCTTCAAGTCGATGATGGTCGGCCAGATCACCGATGCGGTGCTGGGCCACATCCAGGTGCACCGCAAGGGCTATGTCGCCTCGATCGACAACCTGCCGCTCAACCTCAACCTGAAGCCGCAGATGGTGGCCAAGGTGGAAGAGGCGCTGAAGGCCAATCCGGCGGTCGAGGCCTGGTCGCCGCGCGTCAAGTTCGGCGGCATGTTCAGCAACTTCGCCGAGACCACCAGCATCCGCGTGAACGGCATCGACCCGGCGCGCGAGGTGACCACCACGCCGCTCTTGCAGGGACGCATGATCGAGGGCGACAAGGCCGGCGCCCTGGTCGGCCGCGGCCAGATCGTGATTCCGGCGCTGCTGGCGCGCGGCATGAAAACCAAGGTGGGCGACACCGTGGTGCTGGTGGCGACCAACCGCGACGGCTCGGTGAATGGCAAGACTTTCGTCGTGCGCGGCGTCCTCGAAGGCGTCACCGGCCCCGGCGGGCGCGACGGCTACATCCATATCGACGACGCCCGCGATCTGCTGCGCATGACAGAGGCCGAGGTCAGCGAAATGGTGGTGCGGCTCAAGGATTTCTCGCGGCTGAACAAGATCGACGCGCAGCTCAAGCAGGCGCTCGGCGGCGTCGCCAACAAGGAGGGCAAGCCGGTGCTGGAAGTGCATACCTGGGCCGACCTCTCGCCCTTCGCCAACCTGGCGCGCATGATCGACCTGATGACCCTGTTCATCAAGATCGTGCTGGTCTCGATCGTGCTGGTCAGCGTCATGAACGTGATGATCATGGCCGTGTATGAGCGTATCCGCGAGATCGGCACCATCGCCGCGATCGGCACGCCGCCCTCGCGCATACTTGCGCTGTTCCTCGCCGAGGGCCTGATGCTGGGCATCGTCGGCACCGTGGCGGGCACCGCGGTGAGCCTCGCGACGATTTTCGGCATCAATCTGTGGCAGCCGACCTTCAACTTCGGCCAGCAGCAGAACCTGGTGATGGCGCCGAGCATTGCCGGCGGCGACGTCCTGACCATCGCCGCGATGGTGGTCGCCGTGGCCATACTCGCCAGCCTGCAACCGGCCTGGAAGGCCTCGCGCATGGACCCGATCAGCGCCCTGCGCCATGTTTGATTACCGGACAACGATCATGAAGAAGCTGCTGACTACGCTGCTGTGCCTGCTGGCTCTGGCGCCAGTTCCCGCCCTATCGGCCCCGGTGCTCGACGGTGCGGCGATCCTGCAAAAGGTGGACCGCAATCTCGAACCCGAGTCCTACGAGATGTTGCGCAAACTGATCAACATCGAACCCGACGGCAAGAAGAAGGAGTTCGTGTTGTATTCGGTGAAGAAGGGCCGCGACAAGATCGTCGCGCTCTTCCTCGCGCCGCAAAGCGACAAGGGCCGCGCCACGCTGCGCCTGGGCGACAACATGTGGCTCTACATTCCCGAAGTCGGCAAGCCGATGCGCATTACCAGCCTGCAGTCGGTGACCGGCGGCGTGTTCAACAATGCCGACATCCTGCGCATCGACTACACGGCCGAATACAAGGTGGAAGCCGCAGCCGAGGAAAAGGACCAGTACCTGCTGACGCTGAAGGCGAAGACCAACGAAGTCGCCTACGACAAGCTCAAGATGTGGGTGGACAGGAAGGCATTGCTGCCCGTCACCATCGAGTGCTACGCGGCCAGCGGCATGCTTATCAAGACCCTGCGTTTTGCGGACATCAAGGATTTCGGCGGCGGCATCAAGCGCCCGGCGACGATAGAAACCGACAGCCCGCTGTACAAGGACTACAAGTCGGTGATGCTCTATGCCAACATCAAGAAGCGCAGCTTCCCCGACGAGGTGTTCTCGCTCAACTATCTGCCGCGCGTCGAGGACTTGAGGAAATGAGACGCAAATGAAACGCGCGCTGGCCGCGTTCGCCTGCCTGCTGGCGGCCACGGCGTGGGCGGAGGATTTCAAGTTCGATGCCGCCGAATTCGACAAGCAGCCCTTCGAGTTCGGCGGCTATCTCGAACTCAAGGCTGATCGCTCCTGGCTCAAGCGCGACGGCAGCTTCTATAAACTGAACGGCCTGGCGCGCGACACGCTCGACCGCAACACCGCGACGCTCAAGCTCAACGCCAAATATACCCAGGGCATTGCCAGCCTGAAGCTCAGCGCCGCTGCCGAACAACGCCGCGACCAACTCATCAGCGAGGGCAGCGCGCGCTTCGACGAGGCCTATGTGTCGTTCAAGCCCGACCCCGGTTTCACGCTCGATATCGGCAAGCAGGCGCTGAAATGGGGCAAGGGCTACGCCTGGAATCCGGTCGGCTTCGTCGAACGCATGAAGGACCCGAACGACGTCGAGCTGGCGCGCGAGGGCTACACGATGCTGGCGGCGGATTTCATCCGCAACTTTGCGGACGATGGCGGCGAGCTCAAGACGATTGCTTTTACACCTGTTCTGCTGCCGGTCGGTGCGCAGACCAACCATGATTTCGGCCAGCCCAACCATCTCAATGTCGCGGCCAAGCTCTACCTGCTCTACCGCGACACCGACATCGACTTCACCTGGCTGGGCCAGGGCAGCCGCGGCTCGCGCTTCGGCATCGACTTCTCGCGCAACCTCAGCAGCGTGCTGGAAATCCACGGCGAATGGGCGCGCCTGCAGGACGTCGAACAACGCCGCATCGACGCGGCCGGCAAGGTCACGAGCGAAGTCCGCGATGCGACGAGTTATCTGCTCGGCCTGCGCTACCTGACGGAACGCGACACCACCTGGATCGCCGAGTACTACCGCAACGGCGGCGGCTACACCGAAAGCCAGCTCACGGATTTCCATCGGGTGGTGGACAGCGGCAACTCCGCGCTGCTGGCCAAGGCGCGGCAGATCAGCCCCGCCTACGGCCGGGCCAACGCCGGCGAGCGCTACCTCTATCTGCGGGCGAGCCAGAAGGAGCCCTTCGACATCGTCTATTTCACGCCCTCTATCACGCTGATCGGCAATCTCGACGACAGGAGTTATTCGCTGAGCCCCGAGTTGCTCTACAACGGCGTCACCAATCTCGACCTGCGCCTGCGCGCGACCTGGCTGCACGGCGGCGAGCACAGCGAGTTCGGCGAGAAGCAGAACGCCCGCAAGCTGGAGCTGATGGCGCGCTATTATTTCTGAATCGCCGCATCGCCAACGCCAACTCTTTACCGGAGATCCGCATGAGTGACACCCAGCAGTTCAGCTTCACCCTCGAACAGCAGGAAGACTTCGCCTTCCTGATCCGCTTCGACCAGGACATCCCGCCGCTCCTGAGCGACGAGCCGCCGCCCCTGGGCAAGGACGCCGGCCCCAATCCCTCGCGCCTGCTCGCCGCCAGCGTCGCCAACTGCCTCTCGGCCAGCCTGCTGTTCGCGCTGCGCAAGTTCAAGAACAATCCCGGCCCGATCACCACGGTGGTCACCGCGCACCTGGACCGCAACGAGGCCAAGCGCCTGCGCGTCGGCAGCGTCGATGTGATGATCCAGGTCGATGCGCCGGCAGACAGCCTCGAACATCTCGATCGCGTGCTCGACCAGTTCGAGGATTTCTGCGTCGTCACCCAGAGCGTCAGGAGCGGCTTCCCGGTGAACGTCAGCGTGCGCGACGCCGCCGGCAAGGTGCTCAAGGGCTAGCGCAGCGAGTGCGCAATGGTCGTTCCATTGAGGGCGGACAGTAGGGCGGACCGTAGGGCGGACTTCAGTCCGCCATCCACCTTGCGAAGCAGAGCACCAGGGCCCAACCGCCCGCCACCCGACCCACGCGCCAACGGGCTCACGGCTGGTGAGCGTATGACATCGGCCGCCGTGCCGCCAGCGCCAACTATCGTTGCTACGGCGGGTCGTCGGGCTGAATCCAAGTGTGACATGGACATATATCCGGAAAGGCAGTACATTTGCGAGGCCAAGATTACTGGACTGAGCCATGCCTCGCAACAAATGTGAAACCCTGTCCATCCGGACCACTGCCGAAATCAAGGACCTGATCCGCCAGGCCGCCGAGCGCGAGCACCGCTCCGTCGCCTCCATGCTGGAAGTGCTGGTTATGGCGCATGCCGGGCAGGCCGGCATCAAGGCCGGCGCCAAGTCCAAGAAGACCGGCAAGAAGTAGCCCATGAGCGTCCCGCACGGCCGCCCGAAGGGGCGCCAGCCATCATACGGAGCCGCGCCGCGGCGAACCATTGTCACCCCCCTCGCTTGGCGAGGGGGCTGGGGGGAGGGTAGTCCAGTGACCGCCTTGCAGAACATCTCCAAAATCGAAGACAGCCTCTGGGCGAGTATCTGATCTCGGGCGGGGCTAAGAAATGACTCTCGAAGACCAGCACACCGACCGCAAATCCCTGCGCACTATCACCGGCAAAACGGCCGATTGGGAAGCGCTGGCGAAGGACTGCGTGTGCTTCGCCAACGGCGCGGGCGGCCGCTTGCTGATCGGCATCGAGGACGGCGAGACCTTGCCGCCTGCCGGGCAGACGGTGCCGGCGGAATTGCTGGATCGGCTGCGCAAGCGCATCGGCGAACTGACGGTCAATGTCCAGGCGCTGCCGAGCTTGCGGCGCGCGGCCAGCGGCGGCGAGTTCATTGAGCTGGCGATAGATCGCTCGCCCAGCGTGGCGTCGACACGCGACGGGCGTTACTTTCTGCGGGTGGGCGATAGCTGCCAGCCAGTGTTGGGCGACGACGTGCTGCGTTTGGCCAACGAGCGGCCGGGGCGGCCATGGGAGGCGATGGACAGCAGCGTGCCACGCAGCGCGACAGACGCCGACAAGCTCGCGCATTTCGTTCAAGGTATCCGCGGCTCCGACCGGGTGAAAGATTCGGTGAAGGAGAAAGGCGCCGATGAGTTGCTGAGCCATTACGGTTTGGCGCTGGGTAATGCGCTGACGCGCCTGGGCGTGCTGCTGCTCGGCACTACGGCAGACCGGCGGGCGCTGGGCACGGCGCCGCTGGTGCAGGCGATCAAGTACGACGAGCCGGGGCAGAAGGTCAACAAGTGGGTCTGGGACGACTGCGCGCTGTCGCCGGTCGAACTGGTGGACGCGATCTGGCGCGAGGTGCCGGATTTCCGCGAGAGCTACGAGGTGGCCGAGGGCTTGTATCGGCGCAGCGTGCCGGCCTATGACGAGAAGGTGGTGCGCGAACTGCTGGTCAATGCGCTGGTGCATCGGCCCTATACGCAGCAGGGCGACATCTACCTCAACCTGCATCCCGAGCGCCTGGAGGTGGTGAACCCCGGCCGCCTGCCGCTGGGGGTGACGCCGCGCAACATCCTGCATGCCAGCCGGCGCCGCAACGAGGGGCTGGCGCGGGTGTTCCACGACTTGGGCCTGATGGAGCGCGAAGGCAGCGGCTTCGACCTGATCTACGACCGGCTGCTGTCGCAGGGCCGCCCGGCGCCGGTGCCGGAGGAGGGGGCGGATTGGGTCAAGGTGACGATCCAGCGGCGGATCGTCAAGCCCGAAGTCATGCGGCTGATGAGCGAGGCGGATGAACGTTTTCAATTGACCCAGCGCGAGCGGATTACGCTGGGTGTATTGGCGCAGAGCGAGGGCATGACGGCGCGCGAACTCGGCGCCCTGCTGGAAACCGAGGGCGCCGATGAGTTGGCGGTCTGGCTGGGGCGGCTGGTGTCCTTGAGCCTGGTTCAGAGCGCGGGGCGCACTCAAGGAACCCGTTATTTTGTTGATCCTGAGCTGTTGCGCGGTGCCGATCTGAAAGTACCGACGACTTTGCTGCGCATCGAGCCGCACCGCTTGATGGAGCTGGTGCGTGAGGACTTGCGGCGTTACCCGCGCTCGAAGATCGGCGAGATTCGCGGCCGCATCGGCCCGGAGTTGAAACGGGCGCAGTTGAAACGGGCGCTGACGGAGTTGGTCGCGTTGTCGGTGGTGGTCATGGAAGGCGAGCGGAACGGTGCGCGTTACCGTCTGGCGTCTGAAAAGTGATGCGATTTCATTTGGCTCAAATGCGCTCCAATCGACCAAGCCGATTTGGATTTTTGAGCCAAATGGCCGGGGCGTTTATCGATAGCAATTTGTTTTTGCAGCGTTTTCATATCGGACAAGGCTTGTTGAATGAGCCAAATCCGAGTCAATAGACGAGCCAATAGACCCGATGGCCTACACCGATATCAACAGCGAAGACCGTCTGGTTCAGGCGACTTTTGCCGAACATTTGGAGAAGGTGCTGGGCTGGGACAGCGTCTACGCCTGGAACCAGGAAAGCTTTGGGCCCATTGGTACAGATGCGGGTACGCTGGGGCGGGCCAGCGAGCGCGAGGTGGTGCTGGTGCGCGATCTGCGGGCGGCGCTCGAAAGGCTCAACCCGGCTTTGCCGGAGGTGGCGATCAACGACATTCGCGAGCTCGTGGCGAAGAAATTGGCGCTGTTCGATTTGCTCGGAAAGGCATCGCTGAGCGGCGCGGACCGCGAGAAGATCAAACAGCAAAGCGCGAGCGGCCTGTTCGCTGCGCCGCGCGAGGCCACGGAAGCCCCTTAGCGCCGTGCCGTCAGCGCCAACTTTCACATGAACCAGCCGCGCCCGGCCATCCCCCGCAGCATCTGGGCGCTCGGCTTCGTCAGCCTGCTGATGGATGTTTCCTCGGAGCTGATCCACAGCCTGCTGCCGGTGTTCATGTTCACCGCGCTGGGCATCTCGGCTTTCAGCATCGGCCTGATCGAAGGCGCGGCGGAAGCCACGGCGCTGATCGTCAAGGTCTTCTCCGGCATGCTGTCCGACTGGTGGGGCAGGAGGAAGCCGCTGGCCGTGCTCGGCTATGGGCTGGGCGCGCTGTCCAAGCCGCTGTTCGCGCTGGCCGGCGGCGCCGGGCTGGTGATCGCGGCGCGCCTGATCGACCGCGTCGGCAAGGGCATCCGCGGCGCGCCGCGCGATGCGCTGGTGGCGGACATCGCGCCGCCCGAAATCCGCGGCGCGGCTTTCGGCCTGCGCCAGTCGCTCGACACCGTCGGTGCCTTTCTGGGCCCGCTGCTGGCGATGGGCCTGATGCTGCTGTGGGCGAACGACTTTCGCGCGGTGTTCTGGGTGGCGGTGATCCCGGCTGTTCTTTCTGTCGCGCTGCTGCTGTTCGGCGTGCAGGAACCCGAGCGGAAAGCGCCTGGCCCGCGCGTGAATCCGATCCGGCGCGAGAATCTGCGCCGGCTGCCGGGCGCCTACTGGTGGGTGGTCGCGATCGGCGCGATGTTCACCCTGGCGCGATTTTCGGAAGCCTTCCTGGTCCTGCGCGCCGCCGAGGGCGGATTGCCGTTGGCATTGACGCCACTGGTGCTGATCGCGATGAACCTGGTCTATGCCGCCAGCGCCTATCCGCTGGGCCGGCTGGCGGATTCGACGAGCCACGCCAGGCTGCTGGCGGCGGGGCTGCTGGTGCTGATTGCGGCCGATGCGGCGCTGGCCTGGGACGGCCACTGGAGCGCGGTGTGGCTCGGCGTGCTGCTCTGGGGCCTGCACATGGGCATGACCCAGGGGCTGCTGGCGGCGATGATCGCCGACACCGCGCCGGTCGACTTGCGCGGCACGGCCTTCGGCTTCTTCAACCTGGCCAGCGGCATCAGTATGCTGTTCGCCAGCGCGCTGGCCGGCCTGCTCTGGGACAGCCTCGGCGCGGCCTATACCTTCATCGGCGGCGGACTGTTCGGCGCGGCGGCGCTGGGCGCCATCCTCCTGCGCGGCGCGCGGTCGGATACTGCGTAAAATGGGCAGGGATAAATCCATGTCTTGGGACCCGTAGTCCGGTAGCATCGACTTCACTCCGGCGACGGTGTCCGCAAGCCGCAATGCTTCGGCAGCCGCGGTAAAAAATACATCCCCGGCCAGGACTGGGGAGCAGGGAAGGGCAGGCATTGAGCGCAATGCGCTGTAGTCGACATTCGGCCGTGTGCGGCGTCGTGTCCGGCCGTTCGCGGCGCACGGCGAGCGGCGCCGTGGGCGGGGCTGGGGGGAGGGTAGTCCAGTGAGCATCCGCTGGACCGGCCTGCAGCATGTTCGCATCGGCACCCGTATCGGACTGGCCCTGGCCCTGCCCATCCTCGGGGTGCTGATCCTGTCGGTCTGGATACTCACGGTGTATTTCCGTACCGCCAATGACATGCGGGATTTGCGCAGCATCGCGGAACTGGCGCCGAAGCTGGGCGACCTGGTGCACGCCATACAGAAGGAACGCGGCATCGGCGCCAGCACGATCGGCGCCGCGGGCGCCGATCTGAAGGCGGTGCTGCCGGCGCGGCAGGCCGAGACGAACGAAAAGCGCGCGGCACTCGCCGCCGCCCTGATGTATTCCGATGCGTCGCGTTTCGGCGCGCCGCTGGCCGCGCGCATTGCCGATGCGATGCGCACGATCGACCAGGTCGAAACCTGGCGCCGCGCGCTGGCCGAGCGCCGCATGGCGGCCTCCGAGCTGGCCCGGCTGTATGGCGACGCGGTGATCCGCCTGATCGGCATCGTCGAGGAAATCCTGGTGCTCAGCACGCAGGCGGACCTGACGCGTTCGATCTATGCCTACCTGCAACTGCTGCAGGCCAAGGAAAGTGCCGGGCTGGAACGGGCGATCGGCGCCGCCGGGCTGGCGGCCGGCCAGTTCGATATTGCCAGCCAGACGCGCCTGACCGAACTGATCGATCGCCAGCGCCTGTATCTCGACCAGTTCCGCTTCTACGCCACGCCAGGTCAGATCGCGCTGCTCGACCATTCGCTCGAAGGCATCGGCGCCATGGGCCTCGGGCGCATGCGGCTGATCATCGGCCACAGCGGCAACCAGCGCCTGGGCGGTGAAATCCGCGTCGCGGACTGGCTGGACACGGCCACGCGGCGCATCGATCAGATGAAACTGGTCGAGGACAGCCTGGTCGCCGACCTGATTGCGCAGGCCAGGCGCGCCGAGGAGAAAGCCTGGCGCACCGCGAGGCTGCTGACCCTGCTCGCCGCGGTCCTGCTGGTCCTGGCCGCCGCGGTCGCCACGGCCCTGGCGCGCGGCATCGTCCGGCCCTTGGTGAGGATGAGCGGAGCCATGACCAAGCTCGCGGCGCGCGACGAAACCGTCGAAATCACGGCCAGGGAAGGCCGGCGCGGTGACGAAATCGGCGACATGGCGCGCGCCATGATCGTGTTTCGCGAAAACCTGGTGCGTGTGGCCAAGGCCGAGGAGCGGCTGAAGAACGAGGCCATCCTGCGCCTGCACCACCAGGCGCTGGCCTCGATCTCGCAGGGCGTCATCATCACCGACGCCGACCGCCGCATCACCTACGCCAACGCGGCCTTCCAGCGCATCACGGGTTATTCGGAGGCCGAGATACTCGGCCTCACCCCGGCCTTCCTGCACAACCTGAAAGCCGATGAGGACATTCTCGGCCAACTGGCCACCGCGCTCGCGGCCGGCAGTTGCTTCACCGGCCACCTGATGAACTTCAGGAAGGACGGCACGCCGTTCTGGAGCGATCTCTCGGTGACCCCGGTGGTGGATAAGGAGGGCCGCACCACGCACTTCGTCGGCATCACCCGCGACATCACGGAAAGCCGCCAGATGCAGCAGGAGTTGAGGATCGCGGCGACCGCCTTCGAGTCGCTGCACGGCATCATCGTCACCGACGCCAACGGCATCATCCTGAGGGTCAACCAGGCCTTCACCGAGCTGACCGGCTACAGCGCCGAGGAGGTGGTGGGCCATACGCCTTCCATGCTCAAGTCGGGCCGCCACGAAGCCGAGTTCTACGCCGACATGTGGCGCCAGCTGAAGGCCACCGGCGCCTGGTTCGGCGAGATCTGGGACAGGCGCAAGAACGGCGAGGTCTTTCCCAAGTGGCAGACCATCTCCGCCGTGCGGGGCCTCGACGGCCAGATCAGCCATTATGTCGCGGCCTTCTCCGACATCAGCGAGAGCAAGGCGGCGGAAGACGAAATCCGCAACCTGGCTTTCTTCGATCCGCTGACCCGGTTGCCCAACCGCCGGCTGCTGCTCGACCGCCTGCAGCATGCGCTGGCGACCAGCGCGCGCAACCGGCGCCGCGGCGTGCTGCTGTTCATCGATCTGGACAATTTCAAGCACCTCAACGACAGCCTCGGCCATGACAAGGGCGACCTGTTGCTGCAGCAGGTGGCGGCGCGCCTTTCCGAATGCGTCAGGGAAGGCGACACCGTGGCGCGCCTCGGCGGCGACGAATTCGTGCTGATGCTGGAAGACCTCAGCGAAAGCGCCGCCGAAGCGGCGACCCAGGCCGAGATCGTCGGCGAAAAAATCGTCGAGGCGCTCAACCGGCCCTATCTGCTCGGCGCCCGCGAATATCACTGCACGCCGAGCATCGGCCTGACGCTCTACTCCGGTCATGATGCGAGCATCGACGAGCTGTTGCAGCAGGCCGACCTGGCGATGTACCGGGCCAAGGCCGCGGGGCGCAACACGCTGCGCTTTTTCGAGCCGGACATGCAGGTCGCGGTCACCGCGCGCTCGACGCTGGAGGCGGATTTGCGCAGGGGTTTGCAGGATCACCAGTTCCTGCTTTTCTATCAGCCCCAGGTCGGCGATCAGGGCCAGCTGACCGGCGTCGAGGCCCTGGTGCGCTGGAACCATCCGCAGCACGGCATGATCGCTCCGAACGAATTCATTCCGCTGGCCGAGGAAACCGGGCTGATCCTGCCGCTCGGACTATGGGTGCTCGAAACCGCCTGCGCCCACCTCGCGGCCTGGCGCCACGACCCGGCGCGCGAGCACCTGACCATGGCCGTCAATGTCAGCGCCCGCCAGTTTCGCCATCAGGGCTTCGTCGATCAGGCGCTGGCGATACTCGTCCAGTCCGGCGCCAACCCCGACCGGCTGAAACTGGAATTGACCGAGAGCCTGTTCCTCGACGACGTCGAGGACACCATCGTCAAGATGAGCACCCTCAAGGAGGCGGGCGTGCGCTTCTCGCTCGACGATTTCGGCACCGGCTATTCCTCGCTGGCCTATCTGAAGCGCCTGCCGCTGGACCAGCTGAAGATCGACCGCTCCTTCATCCGCGATGTGCTGTCCGACGTCAACGATGCCGCGATCGCCCGCACCATCGTCACGCTGGCCCACAGCATGGGCCTGACGGTGATCGCCGAAGGGGTGGAGACCGAAGCCCAGCGCGAATTCCTGACCAGCAACCACTGCCACGCCTTTCAGGGCTTCCTGTTCGGCGAGGCCGTGCCGCCCGACGAGATCCCGTATTCCTGAAGCGCGCCGGATGCCGTCAAGTCACACGACTGCCCGGTGATGCTGATCGAACGGCAAGCGATCTGGATCGGCGAACCCTACGAAGTCATGGCCGACGAGCTCGCCGGTCACGTCCGGCTCATGAAGAAGGCACCGACTGCATACGCGTCGCTTTCGCCTGGGTGACGCCGGGCAAGGGCTGATTCGCGCCGGAAAGCGCGGCGGACGGTCGCCGGATTCGATCGGCGACCTGACATTTCTGACAGTTACAAATTGCATGCAAACACGCTAGTCTTGCCACCTGTCATGTGATCAGGATGCGCCGTGTGCTTGTCATGAAGTATTGCCGATTGCCATTTTCCCTCGCGCCAGTCGCTGGCCACTTGAATTCGCCCATGGCCGTGAATGAGTGACGCTTCGCTGACCCTCGTATCGGATGTGGCTGACGCCCGATCTCCATCCGCCTCGCCGCCCGGCCCCGACACCGGCCTGATCGGCCTCGTCATGCTCGCCCGCTTCCACAACATCGCCGCCGATGCCGATCAACTGGCGCACGACTTCCGTGAGCCGGGGTGTGACTTCGGTGTACCTCAGATTCTGCTTGCTGCCAAACAGCTCGGCCTCAAGGCGCGCCGAGTGCGCACCGAGCTTTCACGTCTGCCGCAAACTCCTCTGCCCGCACTGGCTGCCGATGCCGAAGGCCGTTTTTTCATCCTTGCCCGTGTCGATAACGATCAGGTGCTGATCCAGGATCCCCGCGTCGAGCGCCCACAAGTTCTGTCCGCCGCCGAATTCTCTGCACGCTGGAACGGCGAACTGATCCTGTTCACCTCGCGCGCCTCGCTCGCCGGCGAACTGGCGAAATTCGACTTCACCTGGTTCATCCCTGCCGTCGTCAAGTACCGCAAGATGCTCGGCGAAGTGCTGTTGGTTTCCTTCGTCCTGCAACTCTTCGCGCTGGTCACGCCTTTGTTCTTCCAGGTGGTGATGGACAAGGTGCTGGTCCATCGCGGCATGACCACGCTCGACGTCATCGCCGTCGGCCTGCTGGTCGTCATGCTGTTCGAGGTGGTGCTCTCGGGCATCCGCAGCTACGTCTTTGCCCACACCACCAGTCGCATCGACGTCGAACTCGGCGCACGCCTGTTCCGCCATCTGCTCAACCTGCCGCTGGCCTACTTCCAGGCGCGGCGCGTCGGCGACACCGTGGCCCGCGTGCGCGAACTGGAGAACATCCGCCAGTTCCTCACCGGCAACGCGATTACCTTGGTGCTCGACCTGCTGTTCTCGGTGGTCTTCATCGGCGTGATGCTGGTCTATAGCGGCTGGCTGACGCTGGTCGTGGTGCTCTCGCTGCCCTGCTACGTAATCCTTTCCGTCGGCATCACGCCGCTCTTGCGCGCCCGCTTGCACGAGAAGTTCAACCGTGGCGCCGAGAACCAGGCCTTCCTGGTCGAAACCATAAACGGTATCGACACCGTCAAGGCCATGGCGGTCGAACCGCAAATGACCCGCCGCTGGGACAACCAGGTCGCCGCCTATGTCGCGGCGAGCTTTCGCACGGCGACCCTGGGCACCTTGGCGCATGAAGGCGTCTCGCTGATCGGCAAGCTGGTGACCCTGGTCACCATGTGGCTCGGCGCCCGCCTGGTGGTGGAAGGCAGCCTCAGTGTGGGGCAGCTCATCGCCTTCAACATGCTCGCCGGCCGCGTCGCCGCGCCGGTCATGCGTCTCGCGCAACTTTGGACCGATTTCCAGCAGACCGGCATCTCGGTGCAGCGCCTGGGCGACATCCTGAACACCCGCACCGAACTGGCCAAGTCAGGCGGGCAGGGCGGCCGTAGTGGGACGACGCTGCCATCCCTGGCCGGCAGGATCGAGTTCGACGAAGTCGTGTTCCGCTACCGCCCCGACGGCCCGGAAGTGCTGCGCGGCATCGACCTCGCCATTGCGCCCGGCGAAGTCATCGGCATCGTCGGCCGTTCCGGCTCCGGCAAAAGCACCCTGGCCAAACTGGCGCAGCGGCTCTACTTGCCCGAACGCGGCCGCGTGCTGGTGGATGGCATCGATCTGGCGATGGCCGACAGTTCCAGCCTGCGGCGCCAGATCGGCGTCGTGCTGCAGGAGAACATGCTGTTCAACCGCAGCATCCGCGACAACATCGCGCTGGCCGACCCAGGCCTGCCGATCGAAGCCGTGATGGCGGCGGCGAAGCTGGCCGGCGCGCACGAATTCATCCTGGAACTGACCGAAGGCTACGACACCCTGGTCGGCGAACACGGCTCCACGCTCTCCGGCGGCCAGCGCCAGAGGATCGCCATCGCCCGCGCGCTGATCGGCAACCCGCGCATCCTGATCTTCGACGAAGCCACCAGCGCACTCGATTACGAGTCCGAACGCATCATCCAGAACAACATGAAGGCGATCTGCCATGGTCGCACCGTGCTGATCATCGCGCACCGGCTTTCCGCGGTGAGGGACGCCAACCGTATCGTTGTCCTCGATCGCGGCCAGATCGTCGAGCAGGGCAGTCATGCCGAACTGCTGCGGCATGAAGCCGGGCACTACTCGCGGCTGCATCGGATGCAGCAAGGGTGACGGACATGCCAATCTGCGCCAAGCTCAACTTCGCCCGTCATTCCGGCGAACGCCGGAATCCAGAAGGTTTCAGGGGAGATCGCTGGATTCCGGCGTTCGCCGGAATGACGGGATTTCGGCACTTCGCCTGCGCGGCCGCGCTAAGAAACCGACACCTCGATATGACGTCCCAGCGCCCTCGCCGCCGCTTCGATCTGATCGAGGCGCGAGGCATGGCGCAGATCGAACAGCCGGTCCACCTGCGGCATGTGCCAGCCCAGCCGGCGAGCCAACTCGGCCTTGCGCACGCCTTGTTCCATCATCGCCTGATAGACACCGAGCTTCGCGCATTCCAGCGCGGACGGCCGCACCGTCTTTTGCCCGCGCTTGGGCTTGCTCGGCACCGGCAACGGCTTGCGGCCATCCACATAGAACGACAGCGCGGATTCAAGCGCGTCGACCGCATACATCAGGGCCTCGTCGGTATCGGCACCAAAGGTAATGGCCTCCGGCACATCAGGAAAGGTCACCAGTATCGTGCCATCGTCGGGCGTCAGGATAACGGGGTAGTCAAACATGATCTGTCCTCACTTCAAGCCAAGCTGGCGTTTGATGGCGGCCTCCAGGCCCCTGCCGAGTTCCGCCGTACCGTGCATGGGCAGGATGGTTTGCCGCCCATTCAGAAAAACCTTCAGATGAGAGCCCTTGGCCGGCAGGAACGTGGCGCCTTGTTGCTCCAGCCATTTCTTCATCTGCTTGGAATTCATGGGGGTAATAATAAACACATGTGTTGTGTTTATCAAGCGCCGTTGCGGCCTCCGATGCTCGTCGGGGGCTGGCTATCCCTCTCCCTCCGTCCCCGGATCGAGTCCAGGGCAGGCTATTCCGGCGAACGCCGGAATGACTGTGTCGTCATTCCGGGCTTGACCCGGAATCCAGCGGGTTCTCCTGCGCGCGTTCTGGATTCCAGCTTCCGCTGGAATGACAGAACGTCAAACGATATCCCCATACAAATCACGCCACGCAGGATTTGCGGACTCGATCAGGTCGAGCTTCCATGCCCGACGCCAGCCCTTGATCGTCTTCTCGCACGTAATCGCGGATTCCATCGCCTCGTGCGCCTCGAACCAGACCAGCGTATGAACCCCGTACTTCTTCGTGAACCCTTCCGCCAGATTGTTCTTGTGCTGCCAAATTCGTTGCACAAGGTTGGACGTCACGCCGACGTAGAGCGTGCCGTTCCTTTGGCTGGCAAGGATATAGACGCAGGGCTGCTTCATGCACGCAGGGTACTGGATTCCGGCCTCCGCCGGAATAGCCTGCCCCGGACTCGATTCGGGGACGAACCTACGCGCCCCGTCATTCCGGGCTTGACCCGGAATCCAGTGCGTCCGTCCAATGACATCACGGCCAACCAAACCGAAAGCCTGGATTCCGGCATTCGCCGAAATAGCCTGCCCCGGACTCGATCCGGGGACGGGCGAGGGCGCCAGCAATGACCCAGACCCTCACCCTCCACCTGCAAGCCACTCTCGATCTCCTCAAGCGCTACGCCACGATCTTCAACCACGTCTGGAAAATCCGCAAAGAACTCGACCCGCCGCCGCGCCTGCCTCACGAAGCGCAATTCCTCCCCGCCGCCCTCGAGCTGCAGGAAACCCCGGTCTCCCCCGCGCCGCGCATCGTCGCCTGGCTGCTGATGGCCTTCGCCTTGCTCGCCGTACTGTGGGCCATCTTCGGCCGCATCGACGTAGTCGCCACGGCGCAGGGCAAAATCGTGCCCAACGAAGGCAGCAAGCTGATCCAGCCGATCGAGACCGCCGCCGTCAAGGCCATCCATGTGGTCGATGGTCAAGCCGTCAAGGCCGGGCAAGTGCTGGTCGAACTCGATGCCACGATGGCTCAGGCCGACAGCACACGCACCGCCAACGACCTGACCACGGCCAGGTTGCAAGCCGCCCGCGCCAAGGGTTTGCTGGCGGCGCTTACCTCGGGCAATGCGCCGCGCATCGAAACTCCATCCGGCATCGGCGTCGAGCGCCTCGCGCAGGAGCAGCGCATCCTCGATGGCCAGTACGGCGAATACCAGGCCAGGGTCGCGCGCATCGATGCCGAAATCGCCAAGCGCGAAGCCGAGCGACGCTCGACCCAGGAAATCGTCAAGAAGCTTGAACAAACGGCGCCCATCGCCCGCCAGCGCGCCGAGGACTTCATGGACCTGGTGGCGAAGAACTTCATCTCCAAACACGGCTACCTGGAAAAGGAACAGGCCCGCATCGAGCAGGAAGCCGACCTCGAAACCCAGAAGAGCCGCCTCAAGGAACTCGCCGCCGCCATCGACGAAGCCAAAGGCCAGCGCAGCTCGGCCGTAGCCGAGACCCGCCGCCTGGCACTCGATACCCTCAACGAAGCCGAGCAGAAAGCCACCGGCTACGGCCAGGAACTGGTCAAGTCCGACAATCGCGGCCGGCTGATGACGCTGACCGCGCCAGTCGATGGCACCGTACAGCAACTCGCCGTGCGCACCGTCGGCGGCGTGGTTACCCCGGCGCAGGCGCTGATGGTCATCGTGCCGAAGGACGACGCGCTCGAAGTCGAAGCCTTCCTGGAAAACAAGGACATCGGCTTCGTCGATGCCGGGCAGATGGTCGAAGTCAAGATCGAGACCTTCCCCTTCACCAAGTACGGCACGATCCCCGCCAGTCTCACCCACGTCTCGCACGACGCCATCAACGACGAAAAGCGCGGCCTGATCTACTCGACCCGTGCGAGGTTGCAGCGCGCCACCGTGCAGGTGGAAGACAAGACAGTCAATCTCTCGGCCGGCATGGCCGTGACCGTGGAAATCAAGACCGGCAAGCGGCGGGTGATCGAGTATTTCCTGAGTCCGCTGCTGCAGTATGGAAGCGAGAGTTTGCGGGAGCGATGAGGGGATGAATCAAATGAACAAGGGGAAAGCGGACATGCGACGGATGACGGAATTGAAAAGTCGGCGCTGGCGATACGGCGATGGATTGCGCGAGCGAATGACTGCGTGGCCTGGTACCACTCAACACATATTTGCACGGTACAGTCCCCGACAAGGGAATTCAAAATTAGTCGAAGGAGTTATGCGATGAGCTTTGTAAATGAGGAAATTTCGGAAGCCGATCACGCCAAATATATTGGCGATTCTTTGAACATATATTTCCCCAATCCCGCCGCCCCAGGCAGCACGCGATTCCAGAAATGGGCCATCGATCGGGAGCGCAACGTGTTTCTGGTCTTTCTTAGCGGTGGCGCGGGGCCGTTTCCGGAACGCTATGCGCTGGTCTGGAACGGCGAAATCGTTGTCCTGGAAGGCTCATCACGACGCAGGCGGGATGAACGCATTCCAACCGCCCTGGCGGTCGATTATCGGGTGCATGGGATCTACCTTACGCCCGCGCTGATGAACCGCCGGGAAGAACTGCTGACCATGGTCCGCGAAGCGCTCGATGCCTACGGCAATTTGGGTCGGCGCACCAACGTCGAAACCGTCACCGTGGCCATTGAACCGAACTGCTGGCACAAACCCAACCCCGGTCCCGAACTTAGCTGGTCGAAGGAGAAGTAAAACATGGCCTGCAGCGCGCAAGACATCCTCGATTTTCTCCTGGCCAACGACAACCGGGGAAATACGCTTTCCACTGCTCAGGTGGCGCAACTCGAAAGCGATTTTCGTGTTCGACTGGCACAGGTTTCAGTGAGTGTTCCCGGCCAGGCGCCGGATGCGATCACCCTCTTGTACAACGGCGACTTGAGTGGCGATATCAAAAGCTACCAGCTTGCGGAAGCCATAGGCCGAGACAGCGGCGGCAAGGTGATTACGCTCGGCCAAACCGAGTCGGGGAAGTTGCTTATCGACAACGCTGGTACTTTCCGCGATCACCTGATCAATTACCTGGGCGGCGATACGCCCGAGGCTGGTATCGCCTTCGACAATTTGATCAAAGGCACCGACGCGTCCGGGACCAAGGTTCCCGGCGGTAGCGTTTTTGATGTCGCTTCCGCACATATGGTCGAGCAAGCGCCAGGCGAGTTTCGCGCGATTGCGCCCTTCCCCAGAGAGGGGGTCTATACCGAGACGGAGATTGCCCGCTACCTGGAATCCAGCTCCAGCGCGAAGCTGGAGGGTATAGACAAGGTCGTTTATCAAACGATCTACGACGACGCCAGGATCAGAACCGGAAGCGACGCGGCCGCGCGTTTCGAGGTGGCAAAGGCCGCCTCCTACATGGCATGGCAAAACACGATGGAACTGGTCGCCGCCGCCAATCCCGACGGAACGCTCAGCACGGGCGCCGGCGGATACGCGACGAAGGTTGAGACCGGAAAATTCTTCGTGGAAAACCCTGCGCTTGCGCAATCCTTGCCCGAGGGGGCAACGAGATTGTCGATCTCGGATGAGATGGGCAAGCTGATGACCGATCCTCAATGGAGCGCCTTGGCGGAAGGCGAGGCGACGCTGAGAAATGCTCTGAAGTCGATCGAATCGGCCCGTCCTTCATTGCCACCGGCATCGGTGGATATCTTCAATTCTGCGGCAACCAAGTTAGGCCTGGTCCTCGGCGTTGCTTCGATACTCGTCGCCAACCACGATGCAAAGGCGGCCGAAAGAGAGGGTAATTACGAAAAGGCCGCCGCGATCTGGAGGGACTGGGGCGTTGGCATGGCCGGCGGAATCGTCGTTGGCGAATTGTTCGCCGGCGCAATGATCGCCATGGCCGGTGCTCCGGTGACACTGGGCGGGTCCGCGCTGTTCTTCGTCGCATCAGCCGCCATCGGCGTGCTGGGTGGAGAAGCTGCTCTAGGCCTGATGCACAGTGCAAGCAATGGGCCGACTTCGGGCGGAGGTGGCTCGGGTGGTGGATCAGGCGCTGACGCGGCAGCGATTCCGGAGATAGTCAATATCAATGCAGGCAGAGATACTTTGGTCATCTCGCGCGGAGGCGGTGGGGAGTCTGCAAGTCTCAACGCCTCGCAAGATCGCCCCCTGATGATGTCCGGTACGGCGCCAGACGGCACGAAATACCAAGTAACGGGAAACCGAAACGCATACGAACTTGAACTGCAATCAGCCACCGGTGAATATCTCGGTGGTAGCCGTACCTTAGTCAGAGAGGATGGTGCGCGGTTCGTCCAAATAATTGGTCCTGACGGCAACCCAACCAACGAGTATCTCGGTTACACGGTTAAGCAAGGCGATACGCTTTCAGGCATCGCGAGCCGATATGGCGTCAGCCTTGCAAGTGTTGTCGATGCTAATTCGCAAATCGCGAATCCCGATTTGATCTATCCGGGACAGACCGTTGAGGTTCCAGTGCCGATGGGCGAAGGCCTTCCAGTCGACAACACCCACCTCGACCTGCAAACCAGCCTCGACCCCTTCGGCAATC